>DASSMK010000285.1:0-9313 GCA_035688915.1 Thermoanaerobaculia bacterium | reverse complement strand
AGCCGCGTCTGCATGGCCAGCGCGAGATCGAGCCAGCGCACGTCGTACGTGGCATCGAAGAGATCGAGCATGGCCTGCACGGCGAAGGTGTAATCCTCCGGCAGCGCCACCACGCCCGGCGCGCGAGCGAGCGTCTTCGTCTGCGCGTTCCAGAGTTTCGTCGTCAAGTACGTGGCCGCGGAGAGCGCGCCGCGCAGATACGTCTCGTCGCGAAGAACCGCGGCGGCGCGAGCGAGCGCGGAGATCATGAGCGCGTTATCGCCGGCCAGCGCCTGATCGTCGCGGAAGGGCGACGGGCGTTTCTGGCGAATCTCCAGCATCTTCTGCAGCGAGGGCGTCGCTTCGCCGAGCAACTGCGGCTGATGAAGAGCAAGCGCGTGCCGTGCGCCGCGCTCGATGCCGTAGAGGCGGATCACCTTGTCCGCGGCTTCGTCGCCGAGGAGGCGTTCGAGCTCGGCGGCGTCCCACGTGTAGAAGGCGCCGGTGGCGAAGACCGGCCCTTCGCCCGGCACCAGACTGTCCGCTTCTTCGCCCGCGTCGAACGGACCGCTGTTCGGCGCGCGCAAATCGCGCAGCACGAAATCGAGAGTGGCGCGCGCGACGCGCAGGAACGCGTCGTCGTGCGTGATCTGCCACGCTTCAAGATACGCGGTGGCGAGCAGCGCTTGATCGGCGAGCGTCTTCTCGTACATCGGCTCGCGCCGTTCCGCGTCGTTCGCCGCTCGATGAAAGCCGCCGCCGAGCTGGTCGTACAGCGCGGACGCGGCGAGCTTGTGCAGCGCGTCCACAGCAGCATCGCGATCGCCGCCGCGCAGCTGCGCGAGGAGCGCCGATGCGCGTAGTGGGATTTCGTGCGTCGTCGCCGGCGCGACGGTCTTCACCTTCTGCTCCGCTTCCGCGAGCACGGCCGCACGCTCATCTTTCCAGCGATTCGCTTGGATGACGAGCTGGCGACTCAGTTCCGCGGTGCCGGTGTAGCCGAAGGAGACGAACGGCTTCCCTTCCGGAGTGAGGATGAGATTGAGCGGGAGATCGGTGGTCGCGGCGATCGCGCCATACATCCGCGCCAGGTCGGGCCGCGTGCGCGCATCGAGGATGACGGGGACAAAGTACGCGTTCATCATCTCGGCCACTTCGCCGTTGAGGAACGCTTCGCGCAGCATCTGCCGCGTGTCGTGCGAGCCGAACGCTGCGACGAAAACGAAGAGCGGCTTCTGCTCTTTTTTCGCGCGCGCGAGCACGGCGTCGCTCCAGCCGCTCCAGCGAATCGGCGCGCCCTGCTGATCGCTCACCAGACGCGACTCGGCGCCGAATAGTGCGCTGCCTGAAAGAATCAGCAGCGAGAGGACGAGCGCGCGCCGGAGCATTGCCGATCTGAACAGGTTCGCGCGCGCGCGTCATCCCGCTCGGCCGTTCTTACTTTTCTCCCGGCGTCGGCTGCTGCACGAGCTCGGCTCCCGCGTCCTTATCCGCCTCCGAGCTCTCCCGCGCACCGACGCGGGTGGCGATCTCGCTCGCGTAAATCTCGAAGAGCTGCGGATGCGGTCCGAGTCCCGGATCGATTCCCGATCGATCCTTCGCCAGCGGCAGCGCGGCGGTGTAGCTGTTGTCGATCCAGCGGTCGTTCGGCTGCTCGCCCGGATGCTCGCTGCGGAAGCGCTGCGCATCCTCCGCCGCCCGCACGCGAAGCTCAGCAATGAGGCGATCGTCGTTCATGCCACGAAGCTTCTGCACAGCTCATGCGCACCCGTTTTGCAGGATGCGCAAGCATGAACAAGCGCCGTTTTTCCATCGCATCACTCGCCGTTCTGACCGTCCTCTCGATGAGCTGCGGCTCCGGGAGCAACTTCAATCTGATCTCACTCGAGGAAGAGTGGCAGCTCGGCAATCAGCTCGCGCAGCAGATCGCGTCGCAGGTCAAATTCAACAATGACCCGCAGGTGAACGCATACGTGCGCGACATCGGCCAGCGCATCGTCGCGCAGACGAACATGGCCAACCTGCCGTGGGACTTTCATGTGGTCGAGGATCCCGCCATCAACGCGTTCGCCATTCCCGGCGGCCATCTCTACGTGAACACTGGCCTGATCAAGAATGCCGAGAACGCCTCGGAGCTGGCGAGCGTGATCGCGCACGAAGCCAGTCACGTGGTGGCGCGTCACTCGACCGAACAGATCTCCCGCCAATACGGTCTCTCCGTCGTCGCCGGCCTCGTCCTCGGGCAAGACCCAAACGCACTCGCCCAACTCGCCGCGCAGATCGTCGCCTCCGGCGCAATGGCCCGCTTCAGCCGCGAAGATGAAGCAGAAGCGGACGAACTCGGCCAGGGCTTCATGACCAAAGCCGGCTACGACCCGCACGGCATGCCCGCGATGTTCCGCGTCCTGCTCGCCCACCAGCAGAGTGAACCGAGCCGCGTGGAACAGTTCTTCGCCACGCACCCCACGACCGAGAGCCGCATCCGCGAAGCCGAACAACGCGCCGACAAACTGGCGCCAGGCGGCAAAGGCATCACGGACGAGCCGATGTTCGCGACTATACGGTCACGGGTGTAGCGACAGACGACCGGGGGCCTCCGGCGGCTGGGGCCGCGGGCCCCAGACCCCGTTGGTTGGCCTAGCCTCCGCCGACACTCACTTCCAACTCGCACGATAGTGTCGGCGGAGGCTAGGCCAACCAATTGGGTCCGGGGCCAATGGCCCCGGCCGCCGGAGGCCTCCCGTCACCCGTCACACATCCCGCGAACTATCTTCGCCGTCCATCGGAGCGTCGACCACGAAGTCGGGGTGCACGCGATCGGGGGTGCCGGCGACGAGCATTCGGCGCAGCAGTGGCGGCGTGATGAAGGTCGTCAGCATCACCATCAGCGCTACGGCGCTGTAGATGCCGCCGCTGATCAGCTTCGTGGCCAGTCCGATCTGCGCGAAGATCAAGCCGACTTCGCCGCGCGGGATCATCCCCACGCCGACCACGAGCCGCTTCACGCCCTTCTTCCACACCGCGGCGCCGGCGAACACTTTGCCGATCACGCCGACGACGGTCAGCGCGAGACCGATCAGGAGGAAGCGGCGCGATTCGGGGTTCATCGGATTGAGCGTGCGGAGATCGACGGCGGCGCCGACGACGACGAAAAAGATTGGGATGAAAAACTGCGCGACGTCATGCACTTCGCGGCGAATGTCATCGCCGCGATGCGTGCGGGCGAGCACGAGTCCCGCGGCGAACGAGCCGATGATGATTGCAGAGCCCACGCGATCGGCGAGATACGCGAGCGTGAAGGCGAAAACGATCGACGCGAAGAAGAGACCGCGCGCCATGTTGATGCGGTCGATGAGGCGGATGAGATACGGCGCGAGCTGCGAGCCGACCACGATCGCGAGCAGCACGAAGCCGAAGGCCACGAGGACAATGCGGCCGACGCTCAGGAACGTCAGCTCGCCGCCTTGCGCGAGCGTGGCCACGAGCGTGAGCAGCACCAGGCCGATGATGTCGTCGACGACGGCGGCGCCGAGAATCACTTGCGATTCGTCGTCTTGCAGATGGCCGAGATCGGAGAGGACGCGCGCGGTGATGCCGACGGACGTCGCCGTGAGCGATGCGCCGAGAAAGACGGCCACCATGAAGCGGAAGCCGAGGAGCATGCCGAGACCGATGCCGCCGAGGAGGGGCAATGCGACGCCGACGACGGCGACGGAGGTGGCGGAGCCGCCGACGGACATCAACTTTTTCAGGTCCGTTTCGAGGCCGATCAGGAACAAGAGCAGGATGACGCCGAGCTCCGAGAGCAGCTGCACGGTCACGTCATGCGGATCGACGATATGCAGTCCGGAGACGCCGATCAAGACGCCGCCGGCGAGCTCGCCGAGGACGGCGGGCTGACCGAAGCGCTCGGCCAGCTGGCCGAAGACTTTCGCCGCGACGAAGATGGCGATGAGGACGAGAAGCAGCTGCGCGATCGTCATCGTGAGCGCGATGGTAAACCGCGCGCGCTCAGAACAGCTCTTCGATCGGCGCGTAGTGTCCTTCGCGCGCGTCCGGCACGTACTCGAAGCCGCGGCCGAGCGGATCGTCGTTGCGCACCGTGGTGTAGTCGATGCCCAGCGCTGAGTAGAGCGTGCAGGTAACGTCTTCGGGACGCACGTCGCGATTTGCGCTCCAGCCGAACTCCGTCACGGTGCCGCCCGTCGCATCGGTCTTGCCGATGACGCGGCCGCCGTGCGTGCCGCCGCCGGCGAAGACGACGGCGTTGCGCAGGTAGTGATCGCGTCCGCCCTGTCCGTTCAGCGCGCCGACGGTGCGGCCGAATTCGCTCACGATTACGACGAGCGTTTCATCGAGCAGCGTCTTGCCGCCGTCGCGTCCCGGCATCGTGGAGAGATCAGACAGCAGCGCGGCCAGTGCGGGATCGAGCTCGCCGCATTGCGCGTACAGCGACTGCGCGGCCGCGCGATCGTAGATGTCGGAGTGATGGTCCCAGCCGCCGAGCGTCGTCTGCACGAAGCGCGTCCCTTTGTTCGAAGCCACGAGATTGCGCGCCACGATGAGCGAATCGCCGAACGTCGTCGCGCCGTAGCGCGTGTGCTCCGCGTCGTCGAACGAGAAGAGCGCATTCACGCCCGGCGCTTCCATGAGCGTCTTCGATTGATCGTAGAAGTCGTTCATGTCGAGCGACGGTTTACCGAGGGCGCCGTTCGCGCGCGCGGCGTCGAGCTGGTGCAGCAGATCCCAGCGGCGCGTGAAGCGCGCGGTGCCATCCGGATGCGTGAGCGTGGCGAGTCCGGTCGCTTCGGTGGTCACGCCGAACGGCGCGTACCGCGCGGGCAGATAGCCGGAGCTCGGGATCGCGCCCGCGTTGAGCGCGATGAAGCCGGGAAGCACATCGCTCGTCGTGCGCGACGCTTGCGATTCGAGCGAGACCACCGCGCCGATGTGCGGTGCGATGGCGCCCGTGGCGCCGCCGGGATTGCGCGCGATCTGCGCCCACGCCTGTCCCAACTGATGCACGGCCGCCCACGCCAAGCCGGAGCGCACGATGCTGAGCTTCGGCAGATGCTCCGCGGTTTTGCCGAGCAGCCCCTGCGGCCAGCGCACGTCGCCGTAGCTCGTCGGCGCGAGATCGGCCGGCGTCCACGATCCTTCCTTCAGATCCCACAGATCGACCTGGCTCGGCGCGCCGGAGAGGAAGATGAAGATGCAGCTTTTCGCGCTGTTGCGCAGCGTGACGTTCGCCGACGTGGTGGCGCCGAGAAGCAGGCGCGGATCGAGAACGTCGGCAAAGTACGAGGCGACGAGACCGGTGCCGGCGACGCGCAGAAAGTTGCGCCTCGAGAAACCGCGTCCGCGGAGAGCTGCCGATTCGTGAGCGTCGCACATATCAGTTGAACAAGAACTCCAGGCTGTTCAGCAGCGCGAACTGCAGATCTTCGGCACGTTCGCCGAGGGTTCCTGCGCGCAGGTAATCGATGGACGTCTGCCGCTCCGCTTCGTCGGGTTTTCGCGAGAGCGTGGCGAGAAACAGCTCGTCCGCGATCGTTCCGGGATCGTTCGATGCCGCGAGCACTTTCGCGACGGTGGTGTTGCCGTCGCGGCGCACGCGCGTCGTGACGATCGTGTCGTTCAGCAGCGCGAGCGATTGCGAGATGGAACTGTCGTTCGTGCGCGCGGCATCATCGCGATCGCCGCGACCGAACGCATCGAGAAAGCGGCCGTACACGCCGCGACGCCCTTCGAGCGGATCGGGCAGGAGCATGGCGCGCGTGACGACGCCGAGGCCGTTCGCGTTGATCTGCACCGGGACGCTGGTGGCTTTCGCGATCGCGTCGAGCAGCGTTTCGGCGGGGAGACGATGCGGATAGCGACGCGCGTAATCGCTCACCCACGCTTCCTGCCAGCCGCCCGGCGTGTAGCGCGCGGAGAGTTGGTAGGTGCTGGAGAGCGCGATCGTGCGCAGCAAGGCGCGGAGGTCGTAGTGTTTGGCGATGAAGTCGTCGGCGAGCGCTTCGAGCAGCTCCGGATGCGACGGCTGATTGGTGAGCTTCACGAGATCGAAGGCGTTCACCGGCTCGACGAGGCCGAGGCCGAACATCTCTTTCCAGAGATAGTTCACGGTGGCGCGGGCGAACTGGCGATCGGCGGTGAGCATGCGGCCGTACGCATCGCGATACTCCTCGTTCGCGCGCGGCTCTTCGCCGGTGAGGATGAACGCGGGAGTGGCGACGTCGGAACCGCCGGCGGGCGGCTGGCGCGGTGTCTTGTTGCCGTCGGTGGTGTTCAGACGATAGCGGCCGGCGGCGTTGAGGTTCACGTCGAACTTCACGAGCATGTTGTTCGGGTTGTTCGGGTCGGGAACGCGCGTCGGCCGCGCGGCGGTGTGCGAAAAGAACGCGGCCATGCGCCAGAAGTCGTTCCGTGACTTGCCGCGCAGGTAGAGATTCACGAGCTCGAGATGCCCGGCGCCGTTGTGGCAGGAGAGGCAGAGCAGCGGGATGCCGAGGAACTTTTCGGCGGAGTGTGCGGCGAGATTGTCGAACGTGTCCTGCAGCGGTCCGTTGTTCTGCAGCTGACGCACGACGTAATTCGCGGCGCCGCTCGTGAACGAATCGCCGCGGCCGGCGAGCAGCTCGCGCACCATCGCGTCATACGGTTTGTTCGCGCGGATCGATTCGCGAATCCAGAGGTAATACGCGTTCCTCCCCTGGTACGTCTCGCGCGCATTGTTCGAGACCTGCACGTTCTGCACGAGATCGCCGAACCACATCGTCCAGCGATCGACGAACGCGTCCGACGCCAGCAGCTCGTCGATCTTCGTCTGGCGTTTCGTGGCGGAGGTATCGGCGAGGAACGCTTTGACGGTGGCGGTGTCGGGGATCTGGCCGGTGAGATCGAGCGTGATGCGGCGTAGAAACTCGGCATCGCTTGCGATCGCTGTGGGCGCGACACCGTCGGCGGCCTGCTTCGCCGCGATCCAGCTGTCGATGAAGTTCACGACCGGAAGCGACGCTGGTGTGGCGGGATGGCCGGCGGCGCGACGGCGTCCGCTCGGCGCGACGATTTCTGCGGTTTGCGAGAGCTGGTGGCGGACGTCGACGACGGTAGTGTTGCGCGGACATGTTGGAGCGGCGGAGCTTGCCCCGCCGACAGTTCGATCCGCGCCGAAGGCCGGCGGGGCAAGCCCCGCCGCTCCAACGAGTACGGCGATCAACATGGCGCGTGACATATGCACATCCGACGCGGACAGGCCGCGCCGCGTTTACACGTGATCGAGCTCGTGCAGCTTGCGCACGTCCACGGTCAGCACGCCTTCTTCATCGGGCGGGTTGAACATGTTGGCGAAACGAGCGTTCCAGACGATCTCATCACCGCGATACGACGAGCGCGCGTGCACGGTTTGCGAGAACGTCTCGTCGAAACCGTTCAGCAGAATCAGAAACTCCGTGTCGCACTCGCGCATGTCCTGCTCGTCGTACTCCCAGAGCGGGCTGTCCTGCGTGATCGGATGGACGATGGTCCATGACAGCGGGAAGAACGCCACGCGGTCGCGCTCGAGTGCGAGGTTGAGAAACTCGCGATCGCCGTTCGGCCGGCTCTTCCTGCGTCGCGCGAGGAGCAGCTTCGCTTCGAGATCGACGAGCTGGCTCGAGCGCTGGTTGACGATGCGGAACATGAGCGCGCGTCCGCCGCGATACGGCGCGACGACCGCGTGATCGCTGAACAGGATGCGCGCGACGGGCCGCGCCACGCGCGCGTAGACGATGCCGGCCACGACGGCGAAGCTGATCAGGCCGACGAGCGATTCGATGGTGACGACCAGGTTTGCTGCGACCGTAAGCGGCGCGACGTTGCCGTAGCCGATTGTGGCGAGCGTGTGCACGCTGAAGAAGAACGCTTCGCCGAAGCGATGCGGCACGTCGAAGTGCCGGTTGCCGCTCAACGCGTCCGGTCCGCACGCGACGTACACCACCGCGAAGACGGCGTTGGCGAGCAGATAGCCGCTGCCGAGAAAGAGCAGGAACTTCGTCCAGGTGATGGTGAGGAGGTAGTGGTAGATGGAGAGCGATTGCGTGACGCGCAAGCCGACGCGGCGCACGTTGAACGTGCCGTCGCGATTCAGCAGCCGCTGGCGGCTCTCGCGCGCGACGACGGCTCCGAATCCGAGGTCTGCATTCGGATCGGGATTCGCGTCCGCCTGCGCACCGTCAGAGGCACGCCGCTCCGCGCGCGTCGGTTCGAGCGCCGTCATCGTGCCTATGGTAACCGGCCAAGCTCACAGGCGGTTGCGGCGGATTCGGTGTGGCGGATGGTGCGCGCGGTGCAGCGGCGCGAAGGCGGTTCGGAGGCTCAAAGGCTCAGAGGCTCAAAGGCTCAAAGGCTCAAAGGGCCAGAGGCCTTCGGCGTCGGTCGAGGCAGATTGTGGCGACACGCGTGGTAATCGCGAAGGCTCAGTGCCCGAGGCCTTCGACGCCCAATCGTGGGCGGGCGGCGGCCCTCTTTGAGCCTTTGAGCCTGTGAGCCTTTGAGCCTGAGCTTTTGAGCCTACGAGTTCGCCTACGTGAACACAGCCTCGTACTCGAAGCCGCCCTCTTCGAGCTGCCCCACCGGCACGAGGAAGATGTTCGGGAAGGAGACGACGTCGCTCTGCAGCTGGAACATGCCCTGGTAGAGGCGCGGCACTGCCGGACCGTGAAAGATGAGCGAGAACGGATCGCGCTTCATCCGCGTGGAGCGCGGGCGATTGGGCATGATGCGGTCGGCGGCGACGAGCTTCAGCTCGGCCGTGCTGTCGCCCACGGCAGCCTGAAAGACGGTGCCGACGTAGGTCACCGCGTCTTCGTGCGTCAGCGAGCGGAGGATGTCTTCGGTCGTTTCGGTCATGGTCGCAACCTCATTTCGCAGGAGCCGGCGCGTCCTGCGTCGCGCGCCACTCCATCAGGTGGTAGATGCCGTTGTCGTCGACGTGGCGGAAGCCGAGGCGGTCGTAGAGGTGGCGGGCGGGATTGAAGTTCTCGACGTAAATCGTGACCTTCTTGCCCGTCGCTCTCCCCTCCTCCAGAACCTGCTGCACCAGCTTTCCGCCGATGCCCTGGCCGCGATACTCGGGCAGCAGCGCGATGTCGACGAGATGGATCTCGTCGGGCTGCCGGTCGATGTACATGCGGCCGATGTCCACGCCGTCTTTGGAGATGATCAGAAACTCGGCGTTCTCGTAGACGATCGCGTAATGCTCCGATTGCGCGTGAAACTGATGCGCGAGGAAAGCGATCTTGTCGGCTTCGCTCCACGGCACGCGCTTCATCTCCTCCTCGCGCGTCGAGCT
>DASSMK010000284.1:0-21022 GCA_035688915.1 Thermoanaerobaculia bacterium | reverse complement strand
GCAGTCACAAGCCTTCAGCAACGACGGCCGTCTCAACGCAACCACGTTCAGCGCGCCGACCGTCAATCAAAAGCTCGGCGCCACGTTCGCGTGGGATTTCATGAATCGTCTGAACACGCGCACGTCGACGGCCGAGGATCGGTACTGGAACTATGCGTATGACGCGGTGGGACAGGTTACGCGTTATGGCGGCTATACCAACCCCGCAGAAAACTGCATCGGCACGAATTGCCGCGTCACGAAGATCCGCGAAGAGCTGTATAGCTACGACGCGGCCGGCAACCGCACCGATCGCGGGGCCGTCTTGCGCACCGGTAGCAACCGCTACACGCAGTTCGGCGGATATACGTTCGAATACGACGTGGAAGGCAACGTCACGCGCAAGTACAAGACAGGTTACGACCAGCGCCTGACCTGGAATGCGCTCGGCCAGTTGACCAGCGTCACCACGAACGGCGTGACGATTTCCTACGGCTACGACGGCCTCGGCCGCCGCGTGCGGCGGACGGAGAACGGCCAGCCGCGCTACTTCCTCTACAACGGCGACGACCTCCTCATGGAGATGACGGCCACGGGCGATCCAATGCGGACGTACACGTACTGGGGAGGCGTGGACAATCCGCACAGCGTGCGCGTCACCACGGGAGGCGTGAACGCGACCTACTATTACGTCACCGAACACCCGGGCCACGTGAGCGGCCTGCTCAATGAAGCGGGTGCCGTGGTGGCGGAGTACCGCTACACACCATGGGGCGAGATCGAAAGCGCGACCGATCCGACCGGCCAGCCGCTGCGTTTCATGTCCCGCGAGATCGACACCGCGACACAGCTCTATTACGTGCGCGCACGTTGGTACGACCAAACCATGGCGCGCTTCCTGTCGGAAGATCCGATCGGACTGGGCGGCGGCATGAATACGTACGCGTATGCGGGTAATGACCCGGTGAATCGGACCGACCCCAGCGGTCTGAAACCAGGCGGATGCCCCGGCCCGGAGTGCCTGGAGCCGATCGTCTGGTACTACTGCGACTGGTTCATCTTCGATTCGGTTTGCTTGAACCGGAATCCGTTCGATCACAATGAGCTGCAGAGCGAATGGCTGCAGTACATGGTGGACGAATCGGCGAAGACGACCGGCCCGCCGGCGCTGCGCGCACGTGCAGAACGCAGAGAAGCTGCGGCGGCCGCTGCAGCGCGCGCTGCCCGGTGCACCGACGCCTATTACAGCCTCCTCATCAATATCGGCTCGGACGTGATCGCGTTTTCGTTGGGAGGAATGGTCGCAAAGTTTGGTGGCGCGTTGATCGGAGGGACCATCAAATACATGGACGGCAAGATCGCCGAAGGCATAGGTCACGCTCTGGTGGAGGAAGAGGGGGTGCACATCGTCGTCGAGACCTTCGACTATTCGATGCGCGCAATGGAAGGGTCCCACGAAGCACACCATCAAGGGGACAAAAACTATACCCTGTGGGAGCTTGGCAAGGATCTTCTCCCCGTCGTCAATTCTTTAGAGGCGCTAGGGGCGTGGAGGGAAGCCTGCAGATGAGTGAAGGCGAGCGGCGCGTCTAAGCACGCGCACCTTGTTCGTAAGGCGTGGCGCCGTCAATGCGGCGCCACGTCATTCGCCTCGCGCGCAAACGGAATCGCCACCGCCACCCTGAACCCATCGCGGCGCGCCTCCATCTCGAAGTCATGATCGTCACCGTACATCTGCGCTAGCCGCGCGCGGGTGTTCGCGAGTCCGATTCCCTCCGCGATTGGCTCCTCGGCGCCGCTGGAGCGGCCGTCGTCGCGGACGGTGATGTGGAGTTCGCGCCCGGCGGTGCAGGCAGCGATCGAAATCGTTCCGCCGCGCTCTGGCTCCAGACCGTGCCTCAACGCATTCTCGACGAGCGGTTGCAGCAGGAATGCGGGCACCAGCGCCTGGCGCGTTTCCGCGGTCGCGTCGATTGACAGCGCGACGCGGCCGTCGAAGCGGACGTTCTCGATCGCCACATACGCAGCGAGTGCATCGAGCTCATCGCCCAACGTAATTTGCTCGCGATCCGAGCTCTCGAGCACGCGCATGACGAAGCCGCGCAGCTCGGCGGTCATCTTTTTCGCGCCGGAGCGGTCGTCCTCCAGCAGTGCAGCAATCGAATTGAGCGTGTTGAACAAAAAGTGCGGATTGAGTTGCAGGCGAAGAATCGTCGCGCGCGTCCGAAGCGCTTTTGATTCCAGCTGCGCGACCTCGATCGCCGCGGCGCGCCACCCGCGATAGCGCGCGTGCGTGAAGGCGCCGAGGGCGACGGAGAAGAAGAAGAGGAAATCGGTGACGTGATTGGCGACACGCAATCCTTCGATCGCGTCGTGGATGTCGTAGACGGCGGTCGTGATGACCATGTGCCACAAGAAGGGGAGCGACCCAGCGCAAAGCGCCAGCAGCCAGATCTTGCGAACGCGTGCGCCGATCCAGACCATGATCAGCATCGCGGGGAACATCGCGGTCGAAGACCAGACGATTCGCGCGGCCGTATCCGGCGGCATCGGCTCATGGCGGATCGCGCTCACTATGGTGGCGAACGCAGTGCCGACGATCGGGCCTGCCACCATGATGCCGAAGAGCACCAGCACGCGCACGGCCTGCGAGAGAGGAGCGGCAACCTCATCTCCCATTTCCTCTTCATCGCGCGCGACCTCGGCCGGATCGGCATCGACGCTTGTCGCCGCCAGCGCATCGCGCAGAAACGCGCTGAATTCTTCAATCAGAAGTTCCGCGCGACCGGCATCGGCGTCGATGGTCGTCTCGATCGCGCAGAGCCGTTCGTTCACCAGCTCCACCGGCAATTGCAGTTTGTAAAGATCGAGTGCGGCCTGCGCGAGCCAGCGCTCCAGTTCGAGCCGTTCTTCCTCACGTTTCTGCAGCGCGCGGAGCACGACCGTCATCTGCGTGGCCAGAACGATTCCGCCGTAGACGAACAGGCCCGTCGTCAGGGAGCCCGGCGCCACGAGGATAAAAAAATCCGCGACGGATTCCTTTGCGCGATCGGCCGCTTCGCGAAACGGCGTGCGCACGAGGACATACAGAGCGGCATGGAGGAAGCCGAACGCCACTGCCGCGCTGTAGTGGAGTGCAAAGTATGCGAGGCGCCGGTCGCGCCGATACGGATGCGCCGTGGCGACGGCGACGGCGAGCGGCGACAGGAGCAGCCACTGCGCCCAGACCACGCCTTTCCAGACGAACGACGACATCTGGAACGCCTGGCCGGCGGCCACGCGCAAGAAGGCATCGACGACCAGCACCAGGACGCACGCAACGACGACGACGTACTTCACTGCGCCGAGTACGGCAGATGGAGCCGCTCGCGATAAACGCGGGACAGGAGCAGCTGCGTATCGCCGTGCAAGAGCAGCAGGTGGTCGCCGTGCGACGCCGCTTTCACGTCGCGAATGCTGCGCAGATTCACGATGGCCGTGCGATGAATGCGGGCAAATTGCTGCGGATCGAGTTTCTGTTCGAGACCGCTCATGGTCTGGCGCAGGAGAAACCGTTCGCCGCGCACGTGCAGCCGGACGTAGTTGCCGGCGGACTCGAACCAATCGATCTCTTCGACGTGCAGCAGGCGCGTGCATCCTTTCGCTTTCACGACCACGTGCTGCATGTACGACGTGCGCTTCTGCAGACGATCGAGAAAATCGGAGAGCGACGGGTTGCTGCGCGCGGCAATGAGCTCGCGCACGCGCGTCATCGCCGACTGCAGCCGCTGCCGCTCGACGGGCTTGAGCAGATATTGCACGGCCGAGGCGCGGAAGGCGTCGAGGGCGTATTGCTCGTAGGCGGTGACGAAGATGATCAGCGGACGCGTTTCTTCCGGGATGCGGCGCACGACGTCGAAGCCGTTCAGCCGCGGCATCTGCACGTCGAGAAAGACGAGATCCGGCCGCTGTTCCTGGATGAGACGCAGCGCTTCGTCGCCGCTCGCGGCTTCGCCGTTGACGGCGACGTCGTCCCACGAGCGCAGCAGCTTGCGCAAACGCTTCCGCGCCAGCGACTCGTCGTCCACGACGAGGGTGCAGATGGCCATATGTGAGGATGGTCGTCCATCTCTGCGGCCCGAGCAAGGTGTCTCGCCACCGCTTCACCGGCCTTCGTCACACGCAACAGGATTGTCACCGGCTCGTGCGCGGCGGCAGCGGTCGCTTAGAATCCCGCGCATGTCGAACGTTGTCGCAATCATGTCCATGTCGCTCGATGGCTTCGTCGCGGACGCGAACGACGGAGTCGATGAAGTCTTCGACTGGTACTTTCATTCGGGAGACGTCGAAATGAAGACGGGCGGATCGGACCCGATGACGTTCAAGGTCTCCCCACCGAGCGCGCAGCATCTTCGCGGTCTCTGGTCGGAGCTTGGCGCCATCATCACCGGCCGCCGCACGTTCGACGCCGCCGGAGGCTGGAACGGCAATCACGCGTGGGGGCCGGCATTCGTGTTGACGCACGAGATTCCCGACGGCTGGCCGCGTCCTGATTCGACGGTCCATTTCGTCACCGACGGCGTCGAAAGCGCGGTGCGGCAGGCGAAAGCCGCCGCCGCCGGCAAGTCGGTCGCCGTGCATGGCGCGGACACCATCCAGCAACTTCTCAACGCCAACCTGCTCGACGAAATCAGCGTCGACATTGCAGCGGTGTTGCTCGGCTCCGGCGTCCGGCTGTTCGATCATCTCGCCAGCACGCCGAGCGTTCTTGGCGATCCTCGTGTCATCGCGGGCGTTGGGGTGACGCACCTGCGCTATCCCGTGCGCAAGACGTAATCGACGAGACGCACAAGCGCCGTCACATCACCACCGACCGGCACTCTCGGCGGCACGCGCGACATGCGACCATGTACTCGATCGTGGGGTGCACGGACGGGAACCAATTCGCAGTTCGTCCGTTGTACCGGCCATGACTCGTGGCCTCGCCCTCGCGGCATCGCTTCATCTACTGATTGGCTCGTGCCTCTTTGCGCAGCCGGCCGTGCCGCCAGGCATCGACGAATTGGTGAACCGCGAGATGGCGAAGCAGCAGGTTCCCGGCCTCGCGGTAGCCGTCGTGCGCGATGGCAAGGTCGTTCTCGCGAAAGGCTACGGCCTCGCCAATGTCGAACTGCAGGTGCCTGTCGCGCCGAAGACGGTTTTTCAGGGCGGCTCGATCGGGAAATCGTTCACGGCCACGGCCGTGATGATGCTCGTCGAGGAGGGCAAGGTCGCTCTGGATGAAAAGGTGGGCAAGTACCTCGGCGAGGTTCCGCCGTCATGGTCCGGAATCACGGTCCGCCATCTCCTCACTCATACGTCGGGGCTCACGCAATATCCGCCGGATTTCGATCAACGGCGGGATTACACCGAGGATGAGTTGTTGAAGATCATTGAGGGCGTGCCGCTGGCGTTTGTACCGGGCGCCCGCTTCGAATACAGCAACGCCGGCTACGTCACCCTCGGCGTCCTCATTCATCGCGTGACCGGCCAGTATTACGGCGATTTTTTCAAAAAGAGAATATTCGAGCCGCTCGGAATGACCGCTTCGCGCGTCATCAGCGAAGCCGCGATCATTCCGGACCGCGCCGCGGGCTACATCCTTTACGACGGAAGGCTCATCAATCAGCCCTGGATCGCGCCGACGCTGAATCGTACGGCGGATGCGTCTCTGTACTTGACGGTGCTCGACCTCGCGAAATGGGACGCCGCGTTGTACGGCGAGACACTTCTGAAGCGCTCCTCACTCGAACAGATGTGGACCGCGGCGAAGCTGAACGACGGCAAGGAGGCGCCTTATGGATTCGGCTGGTTCATCATGAGCGCCAATGGGCACCGGCTGATCGAGCACGAAGGGGCGTGGCAGGGCTTCAACGCAAACATCTCGCGCTATGTCGACGACCGGTTGACGGTGATCGTGATGAGCAACTTGAAAAGCGCGAAGACGCAGATGTTGTCGCACCGCATCGCCGGAATGTTCCTGCCGGCGGTCGCGCCGCCGCATTACGCGGCGATTAACGATGCGGAGCCGCAAATCACGACACTCATCAGCAATGTGATGCTGAGCCTCGCGGCCGGCGACTCTCCTCTGGACGCATTCAGCGCAGCCGGACGGGCGGCATTCTTTCCCGCCACTGCGGGGATGTTTGCAAGCTATCTGAAGCCTCTCGGCAAGCCCACGCACGTACAGCTCGTGGAGCGGACCACCGTACCGGAGGGGCGTCTCTATCGATACGAGTTCACGTATGGCGCGCTGACGCTTCTCGTGTCGGCCACAATTGATAAAGACGGGAAAATCAACGCGCTGACCGCGGTGGACAACTACTGACCGGCGTCACCTCACCACCACTCCCGCACGCTCCGATAGTCAAACAACGCCTCCACGTATTCACGCTCCAGCTCCGACAGCGCATCCACGTTCAACACCGAGACGCTCGGCGGCACGCGCGAGGTGCGGCGCGGCGAGACGTCCAGTGCCGATTTGTACGGCATCGGCAGGGGCGGGAGGTCGGGGGCGAGGGCGGCCAGCTCGTTGAGCACCTTCGATTCCGCTTTCAACTTCGAGGGGCGGCCGAGGGCGTGTTCGATGATGCGGGCTTCACGGTCGGATGGGGGCCAGGCGCCGGCGCTTTCGAGCAGATCCGGCGGGAAATCGCCGAGCACTTCTTCGTGGCAGCGGCCGCAGAGGTACGTGTACGGATGTGGATCGGTGCGCTCCAGCGGCGCGTAGTCAGAGGCGCGGTCGAAGAGGCAGCGGAAGCAGACGCGCGCGTCGTCGTGCGCGAAGTAGCGATCGAGTGGCCAGGGCAGCGCGAGTTGCTCTTCGATCTCCGGTTTTGCGCCCCGTTTGGCGATGTGCGCGGTGAGCACCATCAGGTGTTTGCGCGCGCGGCGCCAGCACTTTTCAAATCCCTGCTCGAGCAAACCGTCGAGCGTTCCGAGACGCTCCTCGTACATGGCCACGATGGCGGTTTCGGCGAAGCGCATCGCGCGCAGAAGCGGCGTCGTGCCGATGCGCGTGAGCGTCGCGGTCTGCAGTTTCAGGAGCGGCTCGATGGGCGCGGGACGCGGCGGCAGCGCGACGCCCATCATGCGCAGCATCGCCGTCATCTGCTCGACGTTGGCCTGCTTGCCGCTCTTCGCCGCGCGCAGCAGGATCACATAGCCCGGCTCGCGTTCATTCGGGATCGCAGAATCGATCGCGCCGATGCTGGCCATCTCCTGCGCCATGACCGGAACGAGCATCTCCGCCAGCTCCTCGGCATTGACCGGCTGCCGCGGCAGCGCGTGCTCGTGCTGCACGCGAATCGTTTTCGTTTTCGCTCGTGTCTTCGCAGCCATCGTTACCACCACGTCCTTTCATCCGGCGTGCGCAAACGCTCGACGCGCACGGCCGCGAGCTTCTGCACCGGCTGCTTGGAAACGGGATCGTGCGCCTTCGCCATCAGGTTGTTCGGCGATTCGTTTTTCGTCAGCTCGCCGTAATGGAAGGGGATGAAGATCGTCTTGCGCGGCACCTGATCGCCGACGCGCGCCGGCCCTTCCACGCATCCGCGGCGCGACGTGACTTTCACAATGTCGCCGTCGTTGATGCCGAGGCGTTTTGCGTCGGCTTTGTTGATGGCCACGAATACGCCGGGCGCGGCGTCTGCGAGCGCGGGCGCCTTCGCGGTTTTCGTGCGTGTATGCCAGTGATAGACCTGCCGCCCACTGACCGCAATGAACGGATACTCGCGATCGACCGGCTCCACCGGCTCGGTATGTTCGTGCGCAATCAGCACCGCCCGGCCGCGCGGGTCCTTCTTCTGCCGGTACTCCCGCTGCGTATGCTCATGCCCCGTCTCCAAATCCTTCTCATAAACCTCGGAAATCTCCCAGTTCGTGGGAAAGACCGGCTTTTTATACAGGCGCACCGTGCCGTCCGGATGGTCGTCATTGCACGGCCATTGGATGCCGCCGCGCTCGCGCAATTTCGCGTACGTCATGCCGGAGTAATCGGGAATCGTGTTGCGCGACACTTCGCGCCATTCATTGAACGCTTCTTCCGGCGTGGTGTAGCGGATCAGCGGCTCGCCGTCTTTGTCGCGCAGGTTCATGCGGAACGCAAAGTCGACGAAGATGTCGAAGTCGGCGCGCGCTTCGCCGGGCGGATCGACGGCTTTTTCGAGGAGACTGCAGCGCCGCTCTGCGTTGGTCATGCAGCCGGTCTTCTCGCCCCACATCGCGCTCGGCAGAAAGACATCCGCGAGCTGCGCTGTCTCGGTATTGACGAATGCGTCCTGTACGATGAGGAACGTGCCGCTGAGCGACTGCAGCTGGCGCGTGCGATCGGTCATCGACACTGCCGGATTCGTGCAGATGTTCCAGAGCACTTTCACGAAGCCCTTTTCGACGAGCTCGAAGATCTCCGGCGCCGACACCGGCTTCTTGCCGAGCAATTCGACGGGCAGATTCCAGCGCGTGGCCAGATCCCGCATGTGCGCAGCGTCTTCCCAATTGCGATACGCGGGATACGTTCCGTCGGCGCCGCATTCGCGCGTGTTCATCGAGCTCGGTTGCCCCGCGAATTGAAACGGCGCGCTGCCCGGCTTGCCGATCTTTCCCATCAAGAGATGCATGCTGTTGATGGTCGCGGCTGTGACTGTGGCTTGATTCGATTGATAGACGCCCTGCAGTGCGGTCGTTACGGTCGACTTCGAACGGCCGATCCATTCCGCCGCGAGACGCAGCTGTTTCTCCGGGACGCCGGTGATTTTTTCGACGTAACCCGGCGTGTATTTCGAGACGGTTTTTTCGAGGCGGTCGAAGTAGACGGTGTGCCGCGCGATGAACTTGCGGTCGATGAAATCGCGGCGGATCAATTCGCGGCAGATGCCGTTCAGCAGCGCGACGTTGGTGCCGGGCCGCAGCTGCAGATGCAGGTCCGCGCCCGTGGCAACGGTCAGCGTGCGCCGCGGATCGATGACGATGACTTTCGGTTTCTTCTTCCCTTCTTTCGCCGCGAGGATGCGCATCCAAAGCACCGTGCTCTGCTCAGCCGCGTTGTGCCCGATCAGAACGATGCACTCGGTCTCGTCCAGATCTTCGTAAGCGCCCGGAGGTCCGTCCGCGCCGAAGCTCTCCATCAGCGATGACGCCACGGTCGCAGTGCACAGCCGCGTGTTCGCATCAATATTCGCCGTACCGAGGCCGCCCCGCGCGATCTTGCCGAGGGTGTAGTACTCCTCGAGGAGGAGCTGGCCGGAGTTGTAGAAGGCCACCGCGTCCGGTCCCTCCGTCACCAGCGCTTCATTGAACTTTTCGACGATGCGCTCCATCGCCGCGTCCCAACTCGCCGTCACGAACTTGCCCGATCGATTGCGCACCAGCGGCCGCGTCCCGCGCGTCGGATGGCGATTGGCGTAGAACTGATTCAACCCTTTCGGCCCCAAGCGCCCGCGATTAACCGGAAAGTCCCCGCGCCCACGAACGGCAACGATCTGCCCATCGCTCGTCCCAATGTCGACGCCGCATCCAATGGAACAGAGACCGCAGATGGATGGTGTCCAATGCTTTACGTCAGCATCCTGATCTTGCTGGGAGAACATGGCCGCGTACGGCAGCAAAGGTTGGGCCGAATGACGGGGGGCCTCCGGCGGCCGGGGCCATTGGCCCCGGACCCCATTGGTTGGCCCAGCCCTCCGACGGCAGAGTCGTGCAAGTTGGCAGTGCATGCCGTCGGAGGGCTAGGCCAACCAACGGGTCCGGGCCCGTGGCCCGGCCGCCGGAGGCCCCCCGTCACCCGCCCTTACACTTACCGCCGTGAAGGTCCCGCTGCGCGTGTTGCAGATTGGTCCGATCGCCGTCGTGCTGGCGGTCACGCTGCATCGTGCGTTCGAGCTCGATCGGTTTTTGATTCCGAAGGAGCTCGTGCTGCATGCGACGGCGCTGGTGGCGGGAGTGGCGGCGTTTGGCGCGTTGCGGCGGATGGTTTGGACGCGCGTCGATCAGCTGCTGGCGGTGTATCTCGCGGTGAGCGCGGTGTCGGTCGTTTTCGCCACGAATCGGTGGGTTGGGTGGCGGGCGTTTGCGGTCAGCGCTTCGGCGATTCTGATTTTCTGGGTGGCGCGCGTGCTGCGCGAGGCGGGGCTCGCGCCGGCGCTGCTGCGGGGATTGGCGCTCGCGATTGTTGTTGCGGCGATCACGTCGCTGCTGCAGACGTATGGCGTCGAGCTGGAGCTCTTCTCGGTCAACCGTGCGCCGGGCGGAACGCTCGGCAATCGCAACTTCATCGGACACACCGCGGCATTCGGATTGCCTGTGCTGCTCTTCGTGCTGCTGACTGCGCAGCGCGTGACGCTCGCCGCAGCGGGTGTCGCGCTGACGATGATGGCGCTCGTCCTGACGCGCTCGCGCGCGGCGTGGCTCGCGGCGGCGGCGGTGTTCGTCATCTTCATCGCCGGCTCACTCGTCGCGCGTGCGTGGAAGCGATTCGCAGTTGTGCTCATCGCCGCCGTCATCGGCGTGGCTGCCGCGCTGCTCATTCCGAATGCGCTGCACTGGCGGAGCGACAACCCGTATCTGCAATCGATGAAGAGCGTGACGAATTACGAGAAGGGGAGCGGCGCGGGGCGTCTCATCCAATACCAACGCTCGCTCTTCATGGCCGCCATGCATCCGCTCCTCGGCGTCGGCCCCGGCAACTGGCCCGTCCGCTATCCGCATTACGCCGCGCGCAACGATCCGTCGCTCGATGAAAGCGAGCCGCGCATGACGTTCAATCCGTGGCCGAGCAGCGACTGGATCGCCATCCTCAGCGAGCGCGGATTCGCCGCAGCGCTGGCACTCGCCATTGCCGCGGTGATGATCGCGCTGACGGCGCTCCGTTCCGACGATCGATTGCAGGCCACCGCACTCATCGCCACACTCGCTGCTGCCGCGATCGCGGGCGCATTCGACGCGGTGCTGCTCCTCGCCGAGCCGACGCTGCTCGTCTTCGCCACGCTCGGCGCGCTGTTCGTGCCCGCCGAGCCGCGTACGCGCGGCCGCCTCGCGCCGCTGCTCGTCCTGATCGTCGCCTTCCTCGGCGTCATCCGCAGCGCCTCGCAGATCGCAGCGATGGAGCTGTTCACGCGCGGCAGCCGCTCCTCGCTGGAGCAGGCAGCCACGCTCGATCCCGGCAATTTCCGCGTGCAGCTGCGGCTGGCGCGGATCGGCAAACGTGCGGAGCGCTGCGAGCATGCGCGTGCCGCGGCCGCTCTCTTCCCGACCTCTGCGGCCGCGGCGAGCGCGGCGCGCGGCTGCGAATGACGCTTGCAATCCGTTTGCGCGCGATGCAAACGTACATTGCTCTCGGCGACAGCATCTCCATCGACATCTATCCCGCGCACGACGTGCAACGCCGCTATCCCGGCCGCGCCAGCACCGATCGCCTCGGCGCCGCGTCGCTCTTCTTTCGCAACGACGACCGGCTGTGGCCGGAGTTCCGCGATCGCGATCTGCAATCGTTCTTTCCCGCGATCGACATGCAGAATGAAACCGCCGACGGCGCCACGACGCACAGCCTGCTCGCGCAAGTCTCACGCGTGACGAAGAGCGACGCGCAAACGCTCATCACCGTCACCGCCGGCGGCAACGATCTCCTCGGCGCCATCGGCAGCACGCGCGATCCCGTTCGCGACATCTTCGCGCGACTGAACGAATCGGTCGTGCGTCTCGCCGAGCTGCGGCCGAACGCCACCATCCTCATCGGCACCGTCTACGATCCATCCGACGGCACGAACGTTCTGCCCGGCAGCCCGCGTCCGCTCGATCGAAGCGGAGTGGCTGCGCACGTACAACGACGCCGTGCGCACGTTCACGAAGAGCGACGCGCGTCTCCGCCTCGCCGACATCCAGCAGCACTTCCACGGCCATGGCCTGTCGCAGCCGCTCAGCGCGCGGACGCCAACTCCGCCATCAACACCTTCACCAACTCCCCCGCCGGCAGCGCGCGGATGCGCTCCACGCCCGTTCCCGCCCATAGCGTTGGAGCGGCGGGCGCCTCGCCCGCCGTTCGTGTTTTCGGGCGAGGGCGCCCGCCGCTCCAACGGAGCGCGACCGCTGGTACCTTGCCGAATCGATCATCGAACCGAACGCGAGAGGAGCGAGCGAGGTTCGAAGGCTGTGGTTGGAGACGATTGACCGCTGAGTCGAAATACTGATCTCGGCTGAACGTTTTAGACTGTGTCCAATGATCAAAGGCTCCGGTTGTGTGATGGCGATTGGTGGGAATGAAGACAAGCGGGGCTCGCGCAGCTCGCTGCTGGCGACGTTTGTCCGCCGCGCAGGCGGCGACGCCGCGCGCATCGTGATCATTCCGTCCGCCTCGGTCGAGCCCGTCCGGCGAGCGGCGCAGTACACGCGCCTCTTCCGCCGCCTCGGCGCGCAGTGCGTCATCACGGTTCACACCGAGCGCGGCGCGACGCCCGACGAACTGCTGCTCATCGAGAACGCCACCGGCATCTTCGTCACCGGCGGCGATCAGTTGCAGCTCATGCAACACCTCCGTCGCACCGGCGCCGCCGCGTCGATCGTCAATGCCGTGCGCAACGGTGCGGTCTACGCCGGAACGAGCGCAGGCGCCGCGGCCGTTTCGCAGCGCATGCTCTACGGCCACACGCTCGAGAACGGCCATGAAGTGGTGAAGTTCGCCGAAGGTCTCGGACTCGTGCCGGGCGTGATCGTCGATCAACATTTCTCGCAACGCCAGCGCCTGCCGCGCCTCACGCACGCCGTCGAAACGTACGGCCTGGTCGGCGTGGGCATCGACGAGAACACCGCCACGATCTGGGAAGGCGGCACGACCGTCACGGTCTGCGGCGCCGGCGGAGTCACGCTCGTGCAGCCCGGCCGCGACGACGTGCACGTCGCGACTTCCGGCGAGACGCTGCCGCTGTAAGCGCGCTAGCCGGGCGAGCGCTTCGGAATCTTCTTTCCCTTGTTCGTGATCGGCCGCATCTCGTCCAGATCGAAACCGTAACCCTCGGGCAACACGTGCACGATCACGTCCGTCACGGCGAGCACTTCGTCGTCGCTCACGTCGGGCGCATTCGAGTGCGTGACCTTGCCGTCGAAGACGAACACCGCGCCGCTGCCGACGACGGTGAAGCCTTTGCCGGGCTGCACTTCGACGGCGGTGTTTTCGTCGATGCCGATGCCGAGGACTTGCGGGTTGTCGGAGAAGACGGTGAGGAGGCGGGTCAGGCGGCCGCGCTGCGCGAAATGCGTGTCGATCGTGCAGTCGCGGAGGTAGCCGAGGCCGGGGGCGAGATCGACGTCGGCACGGCGGACGGTGCCTTCCTTGCGGCCGCCGATCATCATCGTGCTCGACATCGCGGCAGCGCCCGCGCTGGTGCCGCCGACGACGAGCCCTT
Organism: Thermoanaerobaculia bacterium; assembly: GCA_035688915.1. GTDB lineage: Bacteria > Acidobacteriota > Thermoanaerobaculia > Gp7-AA8 > Gp7-AA8 > DASSMK01. Next base: position 7,631 of record DASSMK010000284.1, on the reverse strand, counting down.
CGTTCCAGAGCCGGTGCCGCACGCATTCGCCGAACTGTGTGCCCGCCACGAGCGCGGTGAGGCGCAACTGATCGCCGCCGGTGAAGAAGACGCCGGTGGCGCGTTTCGTCGCGGCGAGCAGCTCTTTGTTGTCGCCATCGGGACGTTCGAAAACGTTCGCGTCGATCACTTCGCCGGCGCCGAGTTTTTCGAAGAGGCGTTTGTACGTGCGCTCCTTCTTCGCCGGTTCGACGGAAGGGGAGCCGCAGACGATGATGCGCGCGCGCTTGCCGCCGCACATCTTCACGAAATGCGGCAGCACCTTCATGTCGTCTTCGTCCGGATCTTCAGCGCCGCCGATGATCAGCAGACGCCCGATCGTTTTCGGCTTTTTCGTAGCCACTCAGTTCTCTCCCAGCCGGATGACGCGATTGCTTTTCTCGATCCACTTTTCGCGATGCGCGCGCACGACGCGGCCGTTGCAGATCACGTGGCGCAGCTCGTACGACTGCGCGTCGAGCAGCAGCAGGCTGGCGACGCGGCCCGGCGCGAGCTCGCCCGCGTCGCGCAGCTTCAGCACGCGCGCGGTGTTGCGCGTCGCCAGCGCCAGCGTCTGTTCGAGCGGCAGGATCTCTTCGCGAATGCAGAGCACGAGCTGTTCGAGCAGCGTGCGCGGCGCGTTGATGGCGGCGTCGGTGGAGACCGTGAGCATCGATGGATCGCCGCCGCCGTCGATGTAAAAGCGCAGCCACTTCACGAGATCTTCTTCGTACACGTCGACGTCGATCGGCACGCCGCGTTTCGTCAGCGCAATCGCTTCGGACATCAACGCTTCGTTGCGCTCCACGTGCGTCGGATAGAGCGTTGCCGCCGGCACCTCGAAGTCGTCGAGCACTTCGCGCAGCAGGGCCAGGCGCGACGCGCCGTCGCCGACGTGCAGATGCAGCACGCCCGCTTTGCCGGTCAGCGTGCCGGCGACGTAGCAATCGTTCGCCAGGCGCGCCAGGTCGCGCGCGTCGTAATGACGGCCGCGTTTATCGGCGATGGCCAGTTCACCGGCGCCGATCACTTCCTCGAGCAGCACGATGTCGTCGCGCACGCTGCCGGTGAGAGCGCGCGCGTCGTAGCCGCCGGTCCACGCGTATGCGGAGAGGCCTTCCTCGCGCAGCGCTTTCGTTTTGGCCAGCAGCGCGGCCATCGTGCGCGTGGTCGTGTCGGTGCCGAGCGTCCCTACGACCGTGGTGATGCCTGCCGCCAGCAGCTCGCTCGCGAACAGCTCGGGCGTCTGCGTGGCGAAACCGCTCTCGCCGCTGCCGCCGATCGAATGAACGTGCGGATCGATGAGACCCGGCACGGCGATACAGCCGCTGCCGTCGAGCACTTCCACCTCGACGCCTGCTTGCGCGAGCGCGCGGCCGTCGGCGCCGAATGTTTCGATGCGCCCGCCGGCGATCAGGATGGACTGCTTCCCGAGCGGCGCCGGCGCGAAGACGTCCGCGTGCTCAACCAGCAGCATATTGCTCGACGCCCGGCGCGAATTGGCGGCGCAGCTCATCGAGAACCTTTGCCGCGAACTCCGGCTTGTCCGCGAAGATCACGATCAGATCGTCCGGCTGCGCGGTGGCGATAGCGTGCGTGAGCGCATCGCGTTCATCGAGCAGCATCAGGATGTCCTCGTCGCGCTTTCCGGAGCGCAGGAGCGATTCGCGAATCAGCTCCGGCACTTCGCCCGACGGCCGGCCGCGGCGATCGAAGTCTTCGCGCACGATGACCTTGTCGAACGTGCCCGCCACGATGCGCGCCGATTCGCGGATGTCGACGTCGCGCCGGTCTCCCGGAATGCCGAGAATGGCGACGAGCCGTCCGCCGCGCAGCGCCTGCACGAGCTCGCACAGCGCGGTGATGCCGTGCGGGTTGTGCGCGTAATCGATCATGGCGCGGAAGCCATCGAACTCGACGAAATTCACGCGGCCCGGCGTGGTGAAGGCGGATTGGAAAAACGAAGTGAGGCCGGCCGTGATGTCGCTGACCGCGATCTTCGTCGCGTACGTCGCAAGCACTGCCGCCAGCGCGTTAGCGATGTTGAAGCGCGCCTTGCCGGCGAACGTGATCGGCACATGCACCACTTCGCAAAGCGAGAAGCGCAGGCCGCGGTCGTACACCACGAGCCAGCCACTTTCGATGGTGGCGCCGAGGCCGCGGTCGGAGACGTGCGAGCGGAAGGCGGCGTTGTCCGGATCGAGCGAAAAGAGCGCGAGATCGGATTCCACGTGCTTGCGAATGAGCGGCGTCATTTCGTCTTCCGCGTTGAGAATCGCGTAGCCGCCGGGCATCACGCGCTCCACGGTGACCGCCTTCACGTGCGCGAGATCTTCGACCGTGTTGATGTCGCGGATGCCGAGGTGGTCTTCGGCGATGTTGGTGACGACGGCGGCGTTCGACCAGTCGTAGCCCACGCCGGCGCGGAGAATGCCGCCGCGCGCGGTCTCGAGCACCGCGAAGTTGACCGATGGATCGCGCAGAACGACGGCGGCCGAGGCGGGGCCGGTGGTGTCGCCTTTTTGCACGAGGCGGTTGCGGATGTAGATGCCGTCGCTCGTCGTGAGGCCGACGCATTTTCCGGCTTGTCGCGCGATGTGCGCGCAGAGCCGCGAGGTGGTCGTTTTGCCGTTCGTGCCGGTGATGGTGATGATCGGGATGCGCGCTTCGGTGCCGGGAGGGAAGAGCATGTCTACGACCGCTTCGCCGACCGGCCGCGGTTTTCCTTCCGTCGGCGCGAGGTGCATGCGGAAGCCGGGCGCGGCGTTCACCTCCACGATGCCGCCGCCGTTCTGTTCGAGCGGCGTGTCGATCGACGGCGCGACGATGTCGATGCCGCAGATGTCGAGATCGACGAGGCTGGCGATGCGCTCGGCAAGCTCGATGTTGGCGGGATGCACGCCGTCCGTCACATCGATGGCGGTGCCGCCGGTGGAGAGATTGGCAGTCGTCTTCAGATAGACGATCTCGCCCTTCTCCGGAATCGACTCGGCGGTCATGCCGCGCAGGTGCAGCAGGCGTTCGGTGGCGCTGTCGATCTTGATCCTCGTCAGCACTTTCTCGTGTGATTCCCCGCGGCGCGGATCGTTGTTCGCGACCGCCACGAGCTGCGCGATGGTGCGCACACCGTCGCCGATCACATGTGCCGGAACGCGTTTGGCGGCGGCGATGAATTTGCGATCGATGACGAGCAGGCGGAAGTCGTGGCCTTCGAGGTAACGCTCCACGACGATGGTCGCGCGGTGGCGCTTTGCATCTTCGAACGCGATGCGCAGCTCTTCTTCATTCTTGATGTTCGTGACGATGCCGCGGCCCTGCGACGCGTCGAGCGGTTTGACCACGACAGGCCAGCCGATCTCGTTCGCGATCTCCAGCGCGCCGTCGATGGTGCGGCACGTTTCGCCGCGCGGCACGGGCACGCCGTGAAAGCCGAGGATCGATTTCGTTTTGTCTTTGTCGCCGGCGATCTCGACGCCGAGAAAGCGCGTCGTCGAGGCGATGGTGGCCTGGATCTTCTTCGCATTCGCGCCGTAGCCGAGCTGCACGAGGTTCCACTCGTCGAGGCGAAGGATGGGGATGCCGCGTTCGCGCGCCGCGTCGACGATGGAGCGTGTGGACGGTCCGAGCGCGCGGCGATCGTTCGTCACGCGCAGCTGTTGGAGGCGCTCTTCGAACGGAAACGGTTTCTGCGCGACGAGATGCTCGAGCATGTCCAGCGCGATCTCGCCGGCCTGGATGCCGGTCTCGCGCTCTTCACATTCGTAGACGACGTTGTAGACGCCGTGCTCGCCGGCGGAGCGCGTGCGGCCGAAGCCGACGTCGACGCCGATCAGCCCCTGCAATTCGAGCGCGACGTGCTCCATCACATGCCCCAGCCAGGTGCCGTCTTCGAGCCGGCTGAAGAAGCCGCCGCGCACGCCTTCCGAGCAGCGATGCTCGATCAGCGACGGCATCATCTTTTTCAGCGCATCGACAAAGCCGGGGATCTCGTTCGACGGACGCTCTTCGAGCGGGCCGAGGTCGATTTTCCATTTGATGCAGGGACGGTGGGCGTACAGGTTGGGGCCCATGAGCGCGAGGCGCTCCAGGACCCGGATCGCAGGCTGCTGCGCGTGTGGTTCCGTCATAGGTGACCGTCGTCGTTGCCCCTTTGCAAGCGGCGGGCGCGGTTCTCTTTTCCTGTTCTAGCTCTGGCGGAGGAACGGGTCGGGAAGGCGGACATCGTCCTCGCCGCCGTCTTTTTGCGGCGGACGCGGAAAGTCCCTCGGCTGCTCGAGCGGGAGCTCCTCGGGCGCGAGGTGAGGCCGCCGCGCTGGCCGAAGCTCGGGAGGCAGGTCGTCGTGGCGTTGGGTGGACATGAGCAAAGTCCTCTGGTCTCTCTGGGCGAGCGAGGTAGCAGCATTTGCGCCACGTGCAAAAAGGGAAGCGGCGTAAGCGACACGCTCGCCGGCGCACGGCTCGTCACCCTGTCCCTACGGCTGATCCCATGATCATTGTTCAATCGGCGCGTCGAGGCGGACGATGCGGCACCAAGTCAATCAGGACGGATCGCCATGGCCGCTCGACCGCGCACACTCTCCTCTCGTTTTTTCAACCGGCGGCTCATCGCCACCGTTCTGATCGACGCGCTGCTTTTGCAGTTGGCGCCGGTCGTCGCGCCTTTCGCGGCGGCCTCCGTTCCTGCTCCGCGGGCCAGCGCCACCGCAACGGCGACAGCGGCGCAGGTGGAGTTGCGCCGGCTGTCGACTGCGTACGACGGTCTCGGCGCGATCGCGCACCACGCGGCCGCGAACGCGCTGCTCGTTTCGTCGCATGAGCCATCCGGCGAGCCGCAGAATCTGGAGTTGATCGCGGCCGACGGTTCGCACCGGCGCTTCTCGAATCTCGCCGGGATGTCGGGCGAGCTGCTCCTCGCCACCGCTCGCGACGCCGGTCACGGCACCAGCCTCGGCGCCTTCGCGCCCGGCGACGTTTTTCTATCGACCGCTGCCGCGGGCGCAATCGCGCACGTTTCGGCCGATGGCGCGACGCTGCAGAACCCGTGGGTCACGCTGCCGGGAACGACGCGTCCCGTCGCGGGACTGACGGTCGATACGAGCGGCGCATTCGGCGGCGACGTACTGGCGACGACTGCGGAGGGGACGTTCTGGCGCGTCAACGCCGCGGGCACTGCCACGCGTGTGGCGAGCGCCGGAGTGCCGCTCGGCGCGGTGGTGACGATCGCCGACGATGTGGCGCGTTACGGCGCGTGGGCGGGACGCGCGCTCATCGCGGCCAGGACGCAGCCGCTGCTCTATGCGATCGATGCGCGTGGCGGCGTCTCCTCGTTCGCCGCGCCGTTCGTCGTCAAAGATCTGGCTGTCGTCACGGCGCACGAAAATTTCTTCGGATCCGATCCTTCCATCGGTGCGCTTTTCGGCGCTCCGGCCGATGCGTTCACCGCCATGCTCGGTGACGTGGTGGCCGCGCAGGAGTCGCCCGGTACGCTGGCGCGCATCCGCTGGAGCGGCGCGGATTACGAATGGTCGACGATCGCGCAGACGGCGCGGTGGTCGCACATCGCGTTCTCGCCGGCCGGCGTGGCCGAAGTGCACGCCGCCACGCGCGCGTACGATCGGATTGCGGTCGTGAGGCATGCGCCGGTGCTCGACGCCGGACGCGTGGAAGGTGCGCTGTGGCAGCTGGCCGCGGACGATGTCGTGCTCGACGGCGGCGACGTGATCACGTCCGATCTGCTCGTGCCCGGCACTCCGCAGGTGAGCGCAGCAGCGAATGCGACGTTCGGCGGCGTGGTGGAAGCCGATGGCGATCGTGCGCCGTCCGCCTACACCGTGTCGATCGGCGCGAAGGCGACGCTGGGACATTTGATCGTCCACAGCAATCCCATCGAACTGCCGGCCGTTGCGACGCCGCCGCAAGCGGCGGGTACGCGCGACGTGTCGCTGCAGAGCGCGAGTGACTCGATCGGCGATTTCGCCACGCTGCGCAATCTGTCGCTATCCGGCAAGGCGGGCGTCGTTAGCGTCCCTCCGGGGACGTACGGTGCGTTCTCGGCCACCGGCCGCACAGCGCTGCAACTCGGCATTGCCAACAGCGCCACGCCGGCTGTCTACAACCTCGACGCGCTGAGTTTCGGCGGTGGCAGCGAGCTGCGCATCGCCGGCCCGGTGGTGCTGAACGTTCGCAGCGGCGTCACGCTGAACGGCTCGAGCGCGGGCAACGCAGAAGCGCCGAGCCAACTGCGGATCAACGTGGCGGCAGGGCAGGTGAGGCTGAGCGGCACTGCCGTTTTGTACGCGGTGGTGCGCGCGCCGGCGTCGACGGTGACGCTGGAGGGCAGCGGCCGTCTGCGCGGAACGGTGCTGAGCGACCGGCTGGCCATCAGCGGCAACGCGGTACTGCAGGTGACGGAGAGCGATCTACCGCCGCCGCCGGTGAATCGTCCGCCCGCGGTGGACGCGGGAGCCGACCAGACGATCACGTTGCCGGTGAACGCTGTGACGCTCAGCGGAAGCGTCACGGATGACGGCTTGCCGCAGGGTGCAACGCTGCGCGTGAACTGGTCCGCGACCGGCCCCGCGCCCGTGCAGTTCGACTCCGTCACCTCGGCCGCCACCACCGCAAGATTCACCGCGCCCGGCACCTACGTGCTGCGCCTGACCGCGTCCGATTCGTTGCTGAGCAGCAGCGATGAAGTGGTGGTGACGGTGGCGGCGATGAACCTGCCGCCGCGCGCCGACGCAGGAGCGGACCAGACCATCGCGCTGCCGGATGCAGCGCTGCTGAATGGCAGTGCGACGGACGACGGCCTGCCGAACGGCGGCGCGCTGACGTACGCGTGGAGCGGCCCGGCAGGCGTGAGATTCGCGGATAGCACGGCGGCGAGTACCACTGCGACATTCGCCGCGCCCGGCGTTTACACGCTGCGCCTCACGGTCTCCGACGGCGCATTGAGCGCGTTCGATGAAGTGGTGATCACGGTTGACGCGCAGAATGCGGCTCCGGTCGTGAACGCGGGCGCGGATCAGACCATCGCGCTGCCGAACGTGGCCACACTCAGTGGCAGCGCTACGGACGACGCGTTGCCGCGCAGCAGCGCGCTCACGTACGCGTGGAGCGGCCCCGCGCGCGTGACGTTCGGCGACGCGACGGCAGCGAGCACGACCGCCACGTTTGCCGCGCCCGGCGTTTACACGCTGCGCTTGACGGTGTCGGATGGCGCGTTGAGCGCGTTCGACGAAGTCGTGATCACGGTTGACGCGCAGAACGAGGCGCCTGTCGTGAACGCGGGCGCCGATCAGATCATCGCGCTGCCGAACGTGGCCACGCTCACCGGCAGCGCCACAGACGATACGCTGCCACGCGGGAGTTCGCTCACGTACGCGTGGAGCGGCCCGGCCAGCGTGACGTTCGGCGACGCGACTGCGGCTCGCACGACGGCCACGTTTGCGGCGCCTGGCGTTTACACGCTGCGCTTGACGGTCTCTGACGGCGCATTGAGCGCGTTCGACGAAGTGGTGATCACGGTTGACGCGCAGAACGCGGCGCCGATCGTTAACGCGGGCGCGGATCAGATCATCGCGCTGCCGGACGTGGCCACGCTCACCGGCAGT
>DASSMK010000283.1:0-13110 GCA_035688915.1 Thermoanaerobaculia bacterium | reverse complement strand
TCCGGGGCTATGAGCCGGCGGGGCAAGCCCCGCCGCTCCAACGATGTCGCTACCGATCGATCCAGCGATACGCGTTCTCGTTGTACCGCGGACCGGCAATCGCCTCCGGCGCCAGCGCCGCGTCGAGCCGCGCCACATCGTCATCGCTCAGCGTCAGCTCCACCGCGCCGGCGTTCTCTTCGACATACTTGCGCCGCTTGGTTCCCGGAATCGGCACGACGTCGTCGCCCTTCTGCAGCAGCCATGCGAGCGCGATCTGCGCGGACGCGGCGCCATGCGAGTCGGAGATCTCCCGCACGATCGCCGCCGCGCGCATGTTGGCGTCGAAGTTCGCTCCCTGAAACCGCGGGTCGCCCCGCCGGAAATCACCCTCGGGATACTCCTCCGCGCGCTTGACGTTGCCGGCAAGAAAACCGCGGCCGAGGGGACTGAAGGGAACGATGCCGATGCCGAGCTCGCGGCAAACGGGGATGATCCGCTCCTCGAGATTCCGCTCCCACAACGAGTACTCGCTCTGTAGCGCGGTCACCGGGAACACCGCGTGCGCGCGGCGAATGGTTTGCTCGCCCGCTTCCGACAGGCCGAAGTGCCGGACTTTCCCTTCGCGCACCAGCTCCGCCACCGTCCCCGCCACGTCCTCGATGGGCACATCCGGATCGACGCGATGCTGGTAGAGCAGATCGATCGTTTCGATCTGCAGCCGTTTGAGCGAACCGTCCACCGCGGCGCGAATGTGCTCCGGCCGGCTGGTCACCCCTTTCATCTTCCCGTCTTCGATGTTCCAGCCGAATTTCGTGGCGATGACGGCGTGCTCGCGCCGCCCCTGCAGCGCGCGCCCCAGCAGCTCTTCGTTGTGATACGGCCCGTACACCTCGGCCGTGTCGAAGAAGTTGATGCCGAGGTCGAGCGCGCGATGAATCGTGCCGATCGACTCCTGCTCGTCGGCCGGGCCATACGACTGGCTCATGCCCATGCAACCAAGGCCGAGGGCGGAAACGGAGAGGGAGCCGAGACGGCGCTGTTCCATCATGGAAGCATACCTCGCACGAACCGTGCAGACCCGGAGAGTCGTCGAGTCTCCGAGTCGTCGAGTCTCAGAGGAGAACCGGCGCTCTGGCGCTCACCAGCTCAACTCGCGCCGAGCTCCTCTGCGATTCTGCGACTCGACGACTCTGCGACTCTACGATTGCGTCAACCTATACTCCGCGCCGATGTATCGCTATCTCCGCTACGTTCCGAAGAATCATCTCAGCCGCACGATCGGACGGCTGGTGCATCTGCGCTGGCCGCGGCCGATCTCGCGTCTGCTCGTGCGATGGTTCGCGAAGACCTACCAGATCGATCTCGACGCGTCCGAACATCCGATCGACAAGTACCCATCCATCGGCCACTTTTTCACGCGCAGCCTGCGCGAAGGATTGCGTCCGATCGAAAGCGATTTCGTCAGCCCCGTGGACGGTGTGCTGCGCAACTTCGGCGCGGTGACGAAGGGGCAGCTCGAACAGATCAAAGGCAAAACGTACTCGCTGGCGCGCTTCCTCGGCGATCCCGAGCACGCGCAGCGCTACGAAAATGGCGCGTACTTTAATCTTTACCTCTCGCCGCAGGACTATCATCACGTGCACGCGCCGGTCGGCGGCTCGATCGTTCGCAGCGTCCACATCCCCGGCAAGCTCTGGCCCGTGAACGACTGGTCCCTCGGCGCGATCGATGAGCTGTTCTCGATCAACGAGCGTGTCGTGACGTACATCGACTGCGAGCTCGGACGCGTAGCCGTCGTGATGATTGGCGCGACGAATGTCGGCAAGATCTCCGTGGTCTACGACGGCTTCATCTCGAACGTCGTCAACACGCCGCGCACGGCCATCCGCGACTACGACCCGCCGAAGACAATCGCCACGGGCGACCGCCTCGGCACGTTCCACATGGGCTCGAGCGTGGTGATGCTCATCGACCCGGGACGCGTCGACATCAGCCGCGTGCGTCTCGAAGCGGGAACGAAAGTGCGCTACGGCCAGGCCGTGCTGCACTCCACCTGATCACTTCGATTCGTACGCATACGACGCCACGACCGGCGCATCTTCGCGCGTGTCGTCGAGTACGAACACCTGATACGTCGCGCCGCCGGGCGCCACGCGCACGACGACGTGGCCGTGATCGCTCTTCACCTGTTTCGCGCGGCTGCCGATGCTCAGCTTCGTCGGCTCGCGCAGCACGGTGCAGAAGATGTCGTGCGGTCCGGGATAGAGCCGCGCCGTCATCATCCGTTTGAGCACATCCTGCGACGGATGCGTGGCCGACCACGACGGCAGGATCATCACAGACGAGCGCAGCGTGGCCAGCCAGTTCGCACTCTCCGGACTGATCGACCCGTGATGATTGACGACATGCACGTCCGTCGCACCAGTCGCGCGCGCGATCGGCGTCTCCACGGATTGCCACTCCGGCGCGCCGGCATCAGGTACGCCGGGGATGTCGCCGCCGGTGAAGAAATCGAACTTGCCGTAGCGAATGCGCAGTCCGACGCTGCACATGTTCTCCGACGGCTTATCTTCTTCCGACACAGAGTCGAGCGGCGGAAAAATCGAGATGGTCTTCTCCCCTTCTCCCGTCCAGATCACGCCGTTCGCCGCCACGTTGCGCACTTCGAACGTCGGGTACTTTGCCGCGGCGTGGCGCAGCACGATCTGATCGTTGCGACCGACGCGCAATGCTTCATTCTTCGTCCCGCGCTTCGCCTTCTGCTCTTCGACGAATGCGTCGTAATTCTTGAACGACGGATCGTCGGGCTTCAGGTACGTCCGTCCGCGATCGATGATCGTGTCGATGGCGATCGCGTGGCCGACGTCGGCCAGTCCGGTGAGCTTGAACGCGCCGCTCTTCGATGCCGGCGATGCCGTCGTGACCTGCCCGAAATGATCGGCGTGATAGTGCGTGACGATCGCGTAATCGAGATGCGCAGCGCGCGGAGCCATCGCGCGCTCGATGTAGCGCACGATCCACTCGCCCGCTCGCTTCGAAGCGTTCGGCCGCGGCTCGGCGCCTTCCATCGGCAGCCCGTCGTTCGCCGCACCGGCGTCGACGAGCATGGTCGTGCCGTCGGGAAAGATCACCAGCGCCGCATTGCCGCGGCCCGTGCTGATCTGATGGATGTCGAGCATCCCTTCGGACCACGGCGGCAGCGGCTGCGGATCGGCAGCGTGCAGCGACAGCGCGAACAGCGCGGCGGCGAGCAAAGCGAAGGCGCGTTTCATCGGCGCAAGCGTAGTCCTTCACGCACCGCCAAACGCAACAGGGCGCATGCAGGAGTGTGTTTTTGTTGTGAAGATGCGCGATACGATCGGCGCATGAAAGCCACCTGGAAAGACACCACCATCGCGGAGAGCAACGACACCGTCGTCGTGGAAGGGAATCACTACTTCCCACAGGACGCCGTCGACGCGAAGCATCTCCGCGCCAGCGACACGCACACGACCTGCCCGTGGAAAGGCATTGCCAGCTACTACGACGTGGTGGTCGGCGACGCGGTGAACAAAGACGCCGCGTGGTACTACCCGGAGCCGAAGGATGCAGCGAAGGAGATACGCGGACGCATCGCTTTCTGGCGCGGCGTGAAAGTCAGCTGATCGTTGCGCGACCGAGCCGCGAGCGGCTCACGCGGTGGCGTGCCGGATGTTGTACTTGCGATCGACGCGCATCACGCCGTCGAGCGAGCTCACCGAGCGCGTCACGCGCTCCAGATGTTTGAGATCCGCGATCTCCAGCATCAGATCGGCGATCGCCTTCCCCTCGGTCGTCCGCGTCTCCATCTGGCGAATGTTCGTCTTCATGTTGGAGATCGTGGAGATGACTTTCGCCAGAATGCCCTGCCGGTCATCCATGACGATCGACAGCTCGACCTGGAACTGCGCCTGCCGTTGATCGGCCCACTCCACGCCGATTTCACGGTCGGCGTTGAACATCAGATTCTTCACGTTCGGACAGTTCGCGCTATGCACCGCCACGCCTTTGCCGCGCGTGACGTACCCGACGATCGGTTCGCCCGGCAGCGGCGTGCAGCACTTGGCGAGATACGTGAGCAGGTCGTCGTAGCCTTTGACCTTGATCGTCGCCGACGCCGACGCAAACGGAAAAATCTTCCGAACCGCTTGCTGCAGCACCCCCGGCTGCTCCGCGGCGGCGCCTTTCTGTTCGTCGGTGACGAAGCGCTCCACAATCGACCGCGCCGAGATCTTGCCGTAGCCGACGTCTGCGTACAGATCGTCGAGCCGCGGCAGCGCGTGCTCGGAGAGAACGCCATCGAGCGCATTCTCCGCGACGAGCTTGCGCCACTGCACCTTGTAGCGTTTCGCTTCGCGCTCGATCAGCTTTTTCCCGAGCTCGATCGACTTGTGTTTCTGCTCGGTGTTCAGCCAGTGCCGGATCTTGTGCTTGGCGCGCGAGGTCGCCACCATGTTGATCCACTCGCGGCTCGGCGACTGCTGCGGGCCGGTGAGGACCTCCACGATGTCGCCGTTCTTGAGCGGCGTGCGCAGCGGCAACAGCTTGCCGTTCACGCGCGCGCCGACGCAGTGGTGGCCGACGTCGGTGTGGATGCGATACGCGAAATCGAGCGGCGTCGCGCCGCGCGGGAACGCGAAGACGTCGCCCTTCGGCGTGAAGGTGTAGACCTCGTCCGGATAGAGATCGATCTTCAGCGAGTTGAGGAACGTGCGCGGATCCTTGATCTCCTGCTGCCACTCCAGCATCTGCCGGAGCCAGAGGAAATTCTTGTCGTCCGGATGCGCGCCCACGCGGCCTTCCTTGTACTTCCAGTGCGCCGCGATGCCTTGCTCCGCGATCAGATCCATCTCGCGCGTGCGGATCTGCACCTCGAACGGCTGCCCCTTCTCCGCCACCACCGTCGTGTGCAGCGACTGGTAGAAGTTCGGCTTCGGCATGGCGATGTAGTCTTTGATCCGGCCAGGCACCGGGCGCCACATCTGATGAATGATGCCGAGGGCGGCGTAGCAGTCTTTGACGCTGGGCGTGATGATGCGGAAGGCGAGGTAGTCGTAGAGCTGGCCGATGTCGATGTCCTGCCGGCGCAGCTTCGCCCAGATCGAATAGACCGATTTCACGCGGCCGTAGACTTCGCCTTCGATCTCGTTCTCGCGCAGCTTCTGCGTCAGCGTGTCCTTGATGCGCTCCACCACGTCGCCGGACACCGTCAGCTTTTCTTCGACCGCTTTGTGCAGCTCTTCGCTCTCGCGTGCGTGCAGAAAGCGGAACGAGAGATCCTCGAGCTCCGCTTTGATGCGGCCCATGCCGAGACGGTTGGCGATGGGGGCGTAGATCTCCATCGTCTCTTTGGCCACGGCCAGCCGTTTCTCGTCGGGGAGAAACTGCAGCGTGCGCATGTTGTGGAGGCGATCGGCAAGCTTGACCAGCACGACACGCAGATCGCCCACCATCGCCAGCAGCATCTTGCGGAACGTCTCCGCCTGCTGCTCTTCCTTGGAGACGTAGGCGTAGCGCGAGATCTTCGTCACGCCGTCCACCATCTCCGCCACCTGTTCGCCGAAGATCGACTGCAGCGTCTCTTTGGTGGTCAGCGTGTCTTCGAGCACGTCATGCAGCAACCCGACGGCAATGGACGTCTCATCGAGCCGCATGTCCGCGAGGATGTACGCGACGTTGATGGGATGGATGAGATACGGCTCGCCCGAGGAGCGCACCTGCCCGCGATGCTCACGCGCGGAAAAAATGTAAGCCTTCTGAAGCAGCTCCTCATCAAAGTCGGGCTTATACGACTCCACCTTGTCGAGGATGTCTTCGAAGCGAATCATGGGTGACCGGCGAGTATACCCGCCGCCGCCGAGGCGGCGGCGGAATTGAGAATTGAGAATGAAGAATTGAGAATGGTGGAGCGCGGCTCCGCCGCGACTCTCTTTTGACTAGCTCAATCCAAGCGCCACGCGAGCGGTTCGCGCGGCCTCCCAATTCTCAATTCTCAATTCTCAATTCTAAATTCCGCGAGCGCAGCGAGCGGCCCGGCACTCCTCTTGCTCCGCCCCACCAGCTGAAGCCGACCCGGCAGCGACGCGTCATCGTGGCGTGGGCTGTGCCGGGCGCCGGGAAGAAGCAAAAAGGAGGTTTTTTGTCCATGCGTTTGTCGAAATCCATCCTGGTGTTGTTCGTCCTGACTCTTGCCCTCGCGGCCATCCCCGCATTCGCCGGTCCTGTTCCGTCGAAAACTGCCGTGAATCAGAGCCTCGATTCGCGTTCCGCCGACCTCGCGCTCGTCCGCGACGTCACTGCGAACGAGCAGGTGGCGACCGTCCTCGCCGCCCACGGGTTCACGCAGGAACAGATCAACCAGCGCATCGCGCAGATGTCGCCGCAGGATCTGCATCAGCTCGCCCAGAATCTCGATCAGCTCCAGCCTGCCGGTCTCACCAAGCAGGAATGGATCTGGATCGGCGTCGGCGCGCTCGCGGCGTTGATCCTCATCGTCGCGCTGGATTGATGCAACAATCCCGGCGTTGAAGCTTCGGATCGGGCGAGTCCCTCGTGACTCGCCCGATTCGTATTTTGTGGGGAGTCCTCAATGAAACGCATCGTCCTGCTGCTCGTCCTCTCCTCGGTCTCCTGCGTCTACTGGACGCCGATGTCGCGCAACGTCTCCTCGACCGCGAGCGTCATCCCCAACGTCCCGATGCAGCACTGGGACATCAAGTCCTGCGGCGCCGGCGCGCTCTCGACCGTGCTGCAGCACTACGGCGACGAGACGTCGATGAAAGCGTGGGACGCCTCGCTGCCGAAGACGCGCGGCGGCGTGATGTCGATCGATCTCGTACTGGCGGCGCGCGAAAAAGGATTCGACGCGCAGCTCGTGACCGGCGACCGGTCGCTAATTGCCGAAGAGTTGCGGGAAGGACGGCCGGTGATCCTGATGCTGCAGGTCATTCAGGCGCCCGGCAAGGGTTACGACTTTTTCCACTACATCGTGCTCGACGGCTACGACGCGAACAACAATCTCGTGCGCACGCAGTTCGGCGACGGAAAGCCGCGCTGGACGAGCGTGGACCGGCTCGAGTCGGCGTGGAAGGGAACGAAGCACGCTACGATCGTGATCCGGCCGAAGGATCCGATTGCCGAATCGCTGCGCGCCGCGGTGCGCCTGGAAGACGAGGGCAAGTACGCGCTCGCAGCCGATGCGTATCGCGACATCCTCACCACCCATCCCGATTCCATCCTCGCCTGGACCAACCTCGGCAACGCCGAAATGCACGCCGGCCGCCGCGCGCCCGCGGAGGAAGCATTTCGCAAAGCGATCGCGCTCGACGCGAATGCCGCCGACGCGATGAACAACCTGGCCTGGCTGCTCTTCGAAGCGAATCGCTACGACGAAGCGGAGCCGCTCGCGCGCAAAGCGGCGACGCTCAATGCGCCGGACGCGTGGACGCGATTGGACACGCTGGCGCGCATCCTCGCCGCCAAAGGCGAATGCGAGCAGGCGCGCGAGGCGTTCCGCGAAGCGATCGACGCCGTGCCCGCGGCGCGCACGGACGATCGCGCGCAGCTCGAAGCGGCGGCGAAGAAGGCGTGTAAGTCATAAACTCCGCGCGTGTTCTCGCGCCGCGCCCACTGGTCCGCACCGGAAAATCTCCTCACACTCGAGCGCCGCAAACGCGACTCGCTGCTCGATCTGACGGAATCGAATCCGACGCGCGTGAAACTCGACTATCCAGTCGAAGCGCTTGCGGACATCTACGCTCGCGCCGCACGCGCGCCGTACGATCCGCAGCCGCTCGGCCTGCGCTCCGCGCGCGAAGCGGTGGCCGATCACCTGCGCTGCGACGTTGAGGATGTGATCCTCACCGCCTCCACCAGCGAGGCGTACGCGTTTCTCTTCAAGCTGCTCACCGATCCGGGCGACGCGGTGCTGACGCCGACGCCGTCGTATCCGCTGCTCGAACATCTCGCCTCGCTGGAGCTAATCGCGCTGCGCACGTTTCCGCTCGAATTTCACCGCCGCTGGGAACTGCGCCAAGCGCCGGTCGATGCGCAAACGCGCGCGATCATCGTCATCAATCCGAACAATCCCACCGGCTCATTCGTCACGCGCGACGAACAGGATGCGATCGCGTCACACGGCATCCCGATCATCTCGGATGAAGTGTTTCTCGACTATCCGCTGGAAGGCTCCGGCACAACATTCGTTCGCGAAGACGTGCTCACTTTCACGCTCGGCGGCCTCTCCAAGTCCGCGGGCCTCCCGCACTACAAGCTCGGCTGGATTCGCGTGAGCGGACCGGCGGCGCAGCGGCGCGAAGCGGTAAACGCACTGGAGCTGATTGCGGACAACTATCTTTCGGTGTCGACACCGGTGCAGGCCGCGCTGCCGGAGTTGCTCGCAATCGCGCCGCAGATTCGCGGCGCGATTCAGATGCGGACGATCGCGAATCTCGAGCAGCTCCATCGCACATTCGCTGACCTTCCGGCCGCGCGCGTGCTGCCGGTGGAAGGCGGCTGGTCCGCCGTCATTCGCGTGCCGCGCGTGATGAGCGATGAAGAGCTCGCGCTGGCTCTGCTCGATCGCGGCGTGGTGATTCACCCCGGCTACTTTTTCGATTTCGACAGCGAGGGCTACATCGTCGTGTCGCTGCTCACGCCCGCGGATGTCTTCGCCGAAGGAACGCAGCGCATCGCCGCTATGATCGCGCGGTGAAGCAGCATTGGACGCTCGATCCGAACATCATCTTCCTCAATCACGGCTCGTTCGGCGCCACGCCGCGCGCGGTGCTCGAAACGCAGAACGAATTTCGCGCGCAGCTGGAGCGCGAGCCGGTGCGTTTCTTCGTGCGCGAGCTCGAACCGTTGCTCGATGAGGCCCGCAGCGCGCTCGCCGAATTTCTCAACGCCGATGCGCAAGGTCTGGCGTTTGTACCGAATGCCACCGCCGGCGTGAACGCGGTGCTGCGCTCGATCGACATCGATAAACACGACGAGCTGCTGACGACGTCGCAGGAGTACAACGCCTGCCGCAACGCGCTCGAATATGTGGCGGGCGTGAACGGCGCGAAGGTGGTCATCGCCGACATCCCTTTTCCGATCGCGTCGCCAGACGTCGTCATCGAGCGCGTGCTGGAAAAGGTGACGGAGCGGACGCGGCTCGTGCTGATCGATCACGTCACCAGCCAGACCGCGCTCATTTATCCGATCGAGCGACTCGTCGCGGAGCTGCACGCGCGCGGCATCGATACGCTCGTCGACGGCGCGCACGCGCCAGGTTTTCTGCCGCTCGATCTGCGCGCCATCAACGCGGCGTATTACACCGGCAATCTGCACAAGTGGGTCTGCGCGCCGAAAGGAGCGGCGTTTCTGTACGTGCGCGAAAATCGCCGCGCCTCAATTCGTCCGATCGCCATCAGCCACGGCGCGAATTCGATGCGCCGCGACCGCAGCCGCTTTCTCATCGAGTTCGACTGGACCGGCACGTTCGATCCGACGGCCTGGCTCTCCGTCCCTGCCGCGCTGCGATTCCTGCCGTCGCTGGTCGATGGCGGCTGGCCCGAAGTGATGCGCCGCAATCGCGAGCTCGCGCTGCGTGGCCGCGACATCCTCTGCGACGCGCTCGGGATCGAGCAGCCCGCGCCGGACGAAATGCTCGGCGCGATGGCCGCCGTACCGCTGCCGCCCGGCGAGCAGACGACCGCGCCGTCGCTTTATGGCGATCCGCTGCAGGACGAGCTGCTGTTCGAGCACAACATCGAAGTGCCGTTCGTCCCCTGGCCCGCGCCGCCCGCGCGCCTGCTGCGCATTAGCGCGCAGCTGTACAACACGATCGACGAGTACGAGCGATTGGCGCAGCTCCTCGCCGCCGCGCTAAGCCGAAACGTGGGCGGCAAAGTACCGGCCTAACGCCGCATCCAGCTCTTCGTGCCGCGTCGGTTTGGCGAGGTAATCGTCCATCCCCGCGGCCAGGCATTTCTCGCGATCGCCTTCCAGCGCGTTCGCCGTCATGGCGATGATGTGATGCCGCGCTGCGCCCGCGCGCTCGCGACGGCGAATCTCCGACGTGGCGTCGTAGCCGTCGACCACCGGCATCTGGCAATCCATCAGCACGACGTCGTACGTCTGCTTGGCGATCGCTTCGATCGCTTCCCTTCCGTTCGACACCGAATCGCCGCTGTAGCCGAGCTTCTGCAACTGGCTCATCGTCAGTTTCATGTTCAGGAAATTGTCCTCGGCCACCAGAATCCGCAGCGCACGCCGCGCCTCCTGCGGCACCGGCGGCGGCGCGATGCGCGGATCGAACGGCTGCGCGGCAGGACGCGCCAGCGGCAGCGCATCGTGCGCGAGCGCCACCGTCATGGCATCGAACAACTCGCCCTGCCCGACCGGCTTCGTCGCGTACGCGTGAACGCCGCCGTCGCGCAGCCGCTCGTGATTCATCAGCTGATTCGACGGCGCGAGATACAAAAGACTCGTGCCGGAGATCGTCGCGTCATCGCGCACCGATCGCGCGAACGCAGCGGCTTCTTCATCGCTCGACGCATCGAACAAGATCACGCGGAACGGATCGCTTTTCGCGTCGCGTCGCAGCAGCGTCAGCGCCTCGACGAAATCGTTCGCCGTCTCGACGCGCATCTCCCACGTCTGCTCGACGTAATGCCGCACGATGCGGCGGCTGGTGGGCACGCGATCGACGAGCAGCACGCGCTTGCCGCGGAACTCCAGATCCGACGACGCGATCGGCTTCTGTCCCGCGAGCACTTTCGGGAACGGCACCGTGAACCAGAACGTCGAGCCGCGACCCGGCGTGCTGTCCGCGTCGATCAGGCCGCCCATCGTTTCGACGAGCTGCCGCGCCGTCGCCAATCCCAATCCGACACCTTGATA
Source organism: Thermoanaerobaculia bacterium (assembly GCA_035688915.1). Lineage (GTDB taxonomy): Bacteria > Acidobacteriota > Thermoanaerobaculia > Gp7-AA8 > Gp7-AA8 > DASSMK01. Next base: position 2,223 of record DASSMK010000283.1, on the reverse strand, counting down.
GCGGCGTCGCGACGTCGCCTCGACCTGCGAAAACTTTTCGAACAGCAGCAGCCGGTCCTCCTCGGCGATGCCGATGCCGGTGTCGCGCACTTCGAAGCGCACCACGCGATGCGTCGGCGTTTCCGTCTGCATCGACACCGACAGCACGACCGAGCCGCTTTCGGTGAACTTGATGGCGTTGTCGAGCAGGTTCGTCGCCACCTGCCGCAGCTTCGATTGATTGCCGCGGAAGATCGGCGGCAGCGTGTCGTCGTACACAAAGTGCACGTCGAGATCCTTGCCTAGCGCCGCGATCTTCATCACCTCCACCACGCGCTGCAGCGTGCGATGCAGATCGAAATCGACGGATGCCGCGGCCAGGCTTCCCGCTTCCAGGTTCGAGACGTACAGCGTGTTGTTCACGATCGACAGCAACTGCTCGGCGCTCGCGCGCGCCTGATGCGCAAAGTCCTGTTGCTCGACACTGAGCGCCGTCGCCAGCAGCAGATCGATCATCCCGACGATGCCGTTCATCGGCGTCCGGATCTCGTGGCTCACGTTCGTGAGGAACTGCGTCTTCAGCCGCGCCGATTCGAGTGCGGCGTCGCGGGCGCTGCCGAGGTCTGCTTCGAATTGTTTGCGGTCGGTGATGTCGCGGAAGATTACGCGCGCCAATACCGCCCGGCCGTCGATCAGCTTGGGCCGGAGCCACCCTTCCACGATCGTGCGCGTGCCGCCGGCGGTGATGAACGTCGTCTCGAGCCGCTGCGGCTCGCCGGTGGCGATCATCGCCGCAAGCGATTCGCGAAACGCGTCGCGGCGATCGGGCTCGATGATGTGGAGGAGCGGCGTGCCGCGCGTGATGCCGAGAATCGCGACGGCCGAATCGTTCGCGTGCAGCAGCGCTCCGTCGGTACCGATCGTCATCACGAAATCGCTCGTGCCGTCGAAGACTTCGCGGAAGCGCTCGTTCGCTTCGTCGATCGAGCGGCGGCGCGAAAGCTCGCCCTCCACGAAACGCGCGGCAACGCGCAGTGCGGCCAATTGCTGTTTGGCGGTGCTCGGACGCGTGACGCGATCGACGACCGACAGCGCGCCGATCAGCTGGCCGTCGTCGTCATGCAGCGGCATGCCGGCGTAATAGCGAATGTGTGGCGCGGCGGTGACGAGCGGATGCGACGCGAAGCGCGGATCCTTGGAGGTGTCGCCGACGACAACGGCGTCGCGCGTGCCATTCAGACGGCGCGCGAACGATGCGGACACCGGAATAACGGACGCCCTCCAGCCGTGCACGGCCGCCAGTTCTTCCCCGCTGTCACGGATGAGTCCGACGAACGCCACCGGCGCAGCAAACGCCAGAGCGACGTCGGACACGACCTCGTCGAAACTCACTGTGCACACCTCATGGGAACGGACCGCCGGCCACTATAACGGCGGCCTACAGAGTCGGGAGACTTACATCCGTCAGCCCACCGGCCGGGCACTCACTGTGCACATCACGAGCGGGCCATTGAAACAAATTTTGGAGGTAATGCAGATGAAGAAATGGGTTTCTTTGTTGTCGGCCGTGATGCTCACGGCCGCGTTGGGCGCGTGCAAAAACGAAGAGTCGACTTCCACCACTGACGCGACGTCCACGACGTCGGAAGCGACCGCTACGACCGACACCTCGAACACGATGATGACCGATTCGTCGGCCACGACGACCGGCTCGACCGGCGGCACCGTCAGCAACATGTCCGATGCGGACAAGGAGTTCGTCAACAAGGCCGCCATCGGCGGCATGGCGGAAGTGCAGATGGGCAACCTGGCCACGCAGAAGGCTTCGAATGCCGCGGTCAAGGCGTTCGGCCAGCGCATGGTCTCGGACCACAGCAAGGCGAACGACGAACTGAAGTCACTCGCCACCACCAAAGGCCTCGCCCTGCCGACCGATCTCGACGCCGACCACAAAGGCGCGATGGATCATCTCAGCGCGCTGTCGGGCGCCGAGTTCGACAAGGCGTACATGAAGCACATGGTCGAAGACCACGAAAAGGATGTCAGCGAATTCGAAAAGGCGTCACAGAGCGCGCAGGACGCCGATCTGAAAGGCTGGGCCGCCAAGACGCTGCCCACGCTGCAGGATCACCTCAAGCAGGCGAAGAGCACGCAGAGCGGCTTGAAGTAACGAGCTTTCACGCTGAACGTTGGAGCGGCGGGCGCCTCGCCCGCCGTTTTCTTTTGCGCGAGAGTTTCGGCGGG
>DASSMK010000282.1:0-2490 GCA_035688915.1 Thermoanaerobaculia bacterium | reverse complement strand
CCGCCGGCCTTCGCGCGTTCCGGCGGGCGAGGGCGCCCGCCGCTCCAACACTCACTGCAGCTTCGGCAGATTCACGCGATCCTCGAACACCGGCGCGAAGAGATCTCCCACTTTCGCGAGGCGGTTCGGCATCGTGCGCAGATTGAACTTCAGCGGATCGAGCTTCTTTGTGATCTCGCTCCACTTCAGCGGCGCGGAGACGGGCGCACCTTCGATCGCGCGCAGCGAATACGGTGCGACGACGGTCTTGCCGTAGCCGTTCTGCATGCAATCGAGATAGAGGCGTCCGCGGCGATTGGAAAGGCTGCGCTCGACGGTGATGTCCGGCACTTTCGCCGCGACGGCGGCGGCGATCGAACAGGCGAACTCCGCGACCTCTTCGTGCGTGTAGCCGGTCTTGAGCGGAACGAACACGTGGATGCCGCGTTTGCCCGACGTCTTCGGCACGGACGGCAGCGCGAGATTTTCGAGCAGGCGGCGCATGACGAACGCCGCTTCGATCGCTTGTTCGATTCCTTTGCCTTTGGCCGGATCGAGGTCGAAGAGAATCCAGTCGGGCGATTCGAGGCTCTCGCCACGCGAGGACCACATGTGCACGGTCAGCACGGACATCTGCGCCAGCCACTGCAGCGCGTCGGGGCTGTCGACGACGAGATGTTTGACCGTGCCGCGCCGCGCGGTGCGCGTCGGCGTGTCGATGGAGGTCAGCCACGATGGCGCTTCGCGGCCGAGGTTTTGGTGGAACCAGGAGGGGGCTGCGATGCCCTGGTTCCAATGCTCGAGCGCGAGCGGACGATCGGCGAGCGCGTGCAGCATCGGCTCGGCGACTGCGGCGTAGTAATCGGCGACGTCCTGCTTGGTGATTTTGTCGCGCGGATAGAGCACGCGCTCGGGATGCGTGAGCGTCACGCGCGGCGTGTCGCTCTTCGTTTTCGGCGCGGCCGACTTTTTCGCGGAGCTTGTTTTCGTCGTCGTTGTCTTCGTCGACGTTTTCTTTGCGGTCGTCTTCTTCGCTGATGTCACGGGCATCGGCGTCTCCCGTTCCACTTCTTTGACGCTCTTGTCGTCGCGCAATCCGAGGAATGATGGATGGCGCAGACGGTGATCGGAAGTCCATTCGGTGAACGACACCTGCGCCACGAGCCGCGGCCGCACCCAATGCGCGGTCTTCACGCGCGGCGCGTCTTCGACTTGCGGCTTGTCCACTTCGTCTTTGCGCAGCGTGTCGAGCAACCAACCGCGGAGCTTCGAGGAGAAGCCGGTGCCGACTTTGCCCGCGTAATGCAGCGCACCGTCTTTGCCGAGGACGCCGAGGTGGAGGGAGCCGATCTCGCGATCGGTGGCGTTGGAGGGCTGCCAGCCGACGATCGCGAATTCCTGTTGATTCTGCGCTTTGATCTTCAGCCACTCCTTGGAGCGGCGCGTTTCGTACACGGATGTTTTGCGCTTGGCGATGATCCCTTCCCAACCGCCTTTGGCCGCGTGCTGCAGCGCTTCCTCGCCGTTCATCGCCAGCTGCTGCGCGAGCGCGATTCCTTTCGGTGGCTTCGACAACAGCTTCTGGAGAATGGTGCGGCGCTCGCTGTACGGCAGGCGGCGCAGGTCCTTGCCATTCAGATAAAGGATGTCGAAGAAGACCAGGCGCTCGTTGCCGCCTTGCTGCAGAAGCTGAAAGCGCGGCGCTCCTTTTTCGTCGAGCACGACCACTTCGCCGTCGAGCACCACTTCGTCCACTTTCAATTTTTGCAATGCGGCGAATGACGCTGGAAAGCGGCCGCCGAGGTCGATCTGGTTGCGGCTCCACATCGCGGCTTCGCCGCCGGCGATGGCGCAGACGGCGCGGAAGCCGTCGTATTTCAGCTCGTAGATCCAGTTCTTCTCGTCCGGCGGCGAGCCGGAAGCGAGCGTGGCGAGCATCGGCGGAAAGACCTTCTTCAGCAGTTGCTGCGGTGTCATGTCGTCGTTTGGATGGGCGCGATGACGCGCACTTCGTCGAAGCCTTCGTCGAGCGACGGCGGCACGAGTTTCTTGGCGGTGGCGAAGATGGCGACGTCGGGAACACGCGCTTTCCCTTCACGCGCGCGATTGCGTCCGACCGCATCGCGCACGCTCGACTCGAAGAAGATGCCGATGATGCGCGCGTGGTAGCGGCGGCCGAGGGCGATGAGCGGGGCGCGTACGGCGGGCGTGGGGTTGGTGTTGTCCACCACGACGGAGCGTCCGGCAGCGAGTGCCTCTTCGATCAAGATCAACTGCTTCGCCTCGCGGTCGCGCGCATTCTTCATCAAGTCCTTGCTCACATGCACGTGCGTTGCCGCAAGCCGGCTGAAGTAGTAGGTGGATTTACCGGAGGCCTGGAGGCCGATGAGGAGGATGAGGTCCATGGGTGAAGTCGTAGAGTCGCAGAGTCGTAGAGTCGCAGAGTCTCAGAGATGCATGTGGCACCGGCTCTGCCACTCTGAGACTCTACGACTCTGAGACTCTACGACT
>DASSMK010000281.1:0-31381 GCA_035688915.1 Thermoanaerobaculia bacterium | reverse complement strand
CGTGATCCGCGGCCCGGTCATCATCGGACGCGACGCGCGCATCACGCACGCGTACGTCGGTCCGTACACGTCGATCGGCAATCGCTGCTCGGTCGAGCAGTGCGAGATCGAGAACTCCATCGTGCTCGAGAACTCCGTGATCGCGCATGTCGACGGCCGCATCGAAGCGAGCCTGATCGGCAAGAACGTGAAGATCGGCAAGACGCACCGCAAACCGGTGGCGTACCGCTTCATGCTCGGCGACAACAGCGAGGTAGGAATCACCTAGTGCGGCGCATCGCGCTCGCGCTCTGCCTTCTGGCCGCCGCTTGCCGACAGCCCGAAGTGCATCACGACGCCGCGATGCGCGCCGCACTCGCCGACATGCGCTACGCGATTGCTACGTATCACCAGCAGACCGGCCGCTATCCGCATGCGCTGAGCGAGCTCGTGCCGCGCTATTTGCGCGCGATTCCGGACGATCCGGTCACAGGCAAGAAAACGACGTGGCGGTTCGAGACCGAGGAGACGGTGGCGCCGAGCGCGGACTTTACGAAGAGCGAGACGGCGGCCACACGCAGCGTCATCATCGACGTTCGCAGCGGCGCGACAGGAACCGATGCGGCCGGAAAGCGCTGGTCCGATTACTGATGCCGAACGTCTACACCTTCAAGGATTTCGAAGGCAGCAGCCATCGCATCCTGATCCGTCTCATCGAACGCTACGCCCGCCGCGGCGGCACGCTCCTCGACCTCGGCGCCGCCGGCGGTGAGCTCGGCTCCGCGATCCGCGACCGCTTCGCGAAAACAATCGGCTTCGAATACAACGTCGACTGCGTCGGCCAGCTGCACGGCCATTTCGATTCGATCGTCATCGCCGATCTGGAGCGCGTGCGCGGTCTGCCCAAGAACGTCGACGCGATCGTGCTCGCCGATGTGCTCGAACATCTGCGCAGCCCCGCCGCGGCGCTGAAGCTCGTGCGCGAATCGCTGGCGAAGGACGGCACCGTCTTCATCTCCGTGCCGAACATCGCCAACATCACCGTGCGTCTCGGATTGCTGTTCGGTATCTTCGAGTACCGCGATCGCGGCATCCTCGATCACACGCATCTGCGCTTCTACACGATGCGCACGATCCGCCGCGAGATCGAGAGCGCCGGTTTCCGCATCATCGCCGTCACCGGCTCGTCGGTGCCCGTGCGCCTGATCATCGGCCGCTTCACTCCCGACTTCGTCCTGCGCGGCATCGAGCGCGTGCTCAGCGTCGTCACGCGCATCTGGCGCAGCCTCTTCGCGTATCAGATCATCCTGGTGGCGAAGAAGCGGTAAGCGTCGTACGCCGCGATCAAGAGCCACACGACGGCGCTTGCGATCGCCCATCCCCACCAACCGCGCGCGATCTGCCGCGAGTAGACGATCTCGTGCTTCCCTTCCGGTACGACCACTCCGGCAAACAGCATGTTGATCTGCACCGGCTTCGCCGTGCGGCCGTCGATCGTGACGCGTAGCTCCGGCGTGAGCTTCTCCGATGACGCGAGGAAGAACGGCGCCGCGGAGCTCGTGGTCACGCGCTGCTGCGCGGGCGCGTAGTGCGTGAGCGTGACGTCGGGCGTGGTGGCGCCGAGCGCGGGCGGCATCACCGGATCGTCGGTGATCACCGCTTCGGTCGCGAGATCGATGTCGCGCGCCGCGAGAAACTCGTCGCGATTCAGCTTGCGCACTTTGGCGACCGGGAAGAAGCGCGGCAGCTCGGCGAGGTTGCGGAAGAGGCGCCCTTCGGGCAGCTGCCGGTCGAAGACGACGGGCGTCGTCACGCGCGCAAAGTAGAACGCACCGTCGTCCGCGCGCAGCATCGTGCCGGTCACGCCGATCGACCGCACGCGCAGCGTCACGCTTTCGCCGAGCCGCGCGAACGGACGGAGCGGGATGTAGACCTTGCCGAGCGGCGCGGTGTCTTCACGCGTGAAGTCGCGCGACCAGACGGTCACGCCGAATTTTTCGAGCGACACCGCGAGATGCGGCGCGGGGCCTTTGACCGTGTCGATGCTCGCAGGCAGCTCGATGGCCCAGAACGGCTCCGCGTCGACGCGAATGATTCGCTCGAAGCTCATGCCGGGCTTCACCGCGATCGCGCCGGTTTCCTTCACCACGGCGGCCGTGTTCTTGATCGTCATCCACTTCACGATGTCGATCGACGGCTGCTCGAGATACCAGCGCACGCCGAGGAAGCCGGCCAGCGGATCGTTGAACTGGAAGTTGAGACTGTTGAACTGCAGCACCGTCGACTGACCGCCCCACGACGTCCCGTCGAGCCGCTGCATCAGCCGCCGGTAATCGGCTTCCGATCCGAAGTGGCTGCGGATGTCTTCGACGCGAAACAGCTCCGAGGTGTTCGGCCAGAGATAGTTGAAGAACGGCGCGATGCGGAACGGCGGCTCGGCGTTGCGCAGAAAGCGGATCGTCGGCGTGATCGGAACGTGCGCGTCTTTCGGTTCGAGATACGGATGAAAGCGTCCGGCGAAGAGCGCGAGATCGAACGCTGCGGCCGCAGCAATCGCCGCCGCCGCGACCGCGCGCGGCCTCTCCTTCAGCCACCGCAGCACGAAGCACGCACCGAGCGCGGCGAGGTAGCCGATGGGGAGCGGCAGGAGCAATCCGGCGCGCGCGAGTGACGAGTATTTGAATCCCGGCAGCCTGCCGACGAACGGCGCGAAGCCGAACATCGCCGCGAGGATCAGCAGCGCCAGCGCGATCCAGAAGAACCCGTTGGAGCGGCGGGCGCCCTCGCCGGCCGTCAGAGAACCCGGCGGGCGAGGCGCCCGCCGCTCCAACAGAGTCGCGAGAACACCCAGCAGCGCAAGTGGAAGTGTCAGCAGTCCGAGGTAGATCGTCGCTTCGACGTAGTTGTTGAGGATGCCGAGGTCGCGATCGCCGATCCAGTTCTTGTACGCGTTGTTGCCGAGGGCGTCGGGATCGAGGAAGAGCTTCGCGTGGCGCAGCGGATAGACGGCTTGCGTGGCCAGCTCCGCGCGCAGCGGCAGATAGCCGGTGCGGCGGACGAACTGCACGAACGGCACGAGCGACGGCGCCGCGATCAGCAGCGCTAACGCCGTCGCCGCGATGCCGTTCACCAAACCGAGCGGCACGCGCCGCAAGCGAATCGCGAGGAAGACCGCGTAAATCGCGGCCACGTACGCGCCATACGCCATCGCCGCCGGAAAGCCCGCCAGCGCGTAGCCGAGCGCGATCAGCGCCATCAGCGCGATCGAATTGCGCCGCTCGTTGAACGTGCGCCGCACGAGCCAGAGCAGCGCCGGATAGAGCGCCGTGGCGTTCGTGATCTGCCACAGCCAGCGCACGCTGTACATGCCCGCCGCGGCGACGACGATCGCGCCGATCGCGGCACCGTGGCGGCCGAGGCGTTCTTCGCGGAGCCAGAGGTAGGCGAAGAGGAGCGCGAGATTCAGCTTCAGGAAAACGATCGCCGTGTAGATCCACGTCAGCGACACGACGAAGAGCGGCAGGATCACGAACGGCGAGAGGATCGCGGACGCCGACGAGCCCCAGCCGGGGATGCCGCAGGCGATGTAGGGATTCCAATGGAATGTGCCGAGGCCGTTTTTGGCCATGGCCATGAGCGTGAAGTAGGCGGTGGGCGGATCGTTGAGCAGGGAGTTCTGGACGTTCAGTACGGACGAAGGACGCGCGTCGCTCCACGGATCGAAATGGAAGAAGACGTCATTCGGCGAAAGCGCGCGGCCGTAGAACGCAACGGGGAAGAAGAAGACGAAGTTGCAGACCGCGACGGCGGCGATGAACGTGGCGTGCTTGCGGATCAACTCGCAGCTCAGTTTATCCTGAGCCTCTGATGAAGAGATTGCTCATTGCAGCGGACGTGGACCGCACTTTCGTGGAGCGCGTGAAGGCGGATCCGCGCTTCGCCGTGACCGATCATCCAGTCCGCACGGAAGAGGAGCTGCTCGCCGCAATCGGCGATGCGGAGATCCTGGTGACGCGCGCGTACAACCGCGTGACGAAACGCGTGCTCGACGCCGCGCCACATCTGGAACTGATCGCGCAGGGCACGAGCGGCATCGACAACATCGACGCCATCGCCGCGCAGCAACGCGGCATCGGCATCGTCAGCCTTCCCGGCGAGAACGCGAATGCGGTGGCCGAACTGGTGCTCGGCTTCATGCTCGCCATGACGCGCACGGTGCCGTTCTACACGCGCGAAGTGGTGGCGGGCCGCTGGCAACGCGACGATTGCGCCACCCGTCACGAGCTCCGCCACCACCTCCTCGGCATCATCGGCCTCGGCCAAGTCGGCCTGCGTGTCGCACGGCTCGCACGCGCGTTCGGCATGAACGTGCAGGCGTACGATCCGTATCTGACCGCCGGCGATTTCACCGACCGCAACGCCACACGCATCGAGTCGCTGCACACGCTCCTCGCGACGAGCGACATCGTCACGCTGCACGTGCCACTGCTCGACGAAACCCGCAGCATGATCAGCAGCAACGAGCTGGCGACGATGAAGAACGGCGCGTACCTGATCAACGCCTCCCGCGGCGAAGTGCTCGATCAACAAGCCGCGCTGCAATCCCTCGCCACAAACCATCTCGGCGGACTCGCGATGGACGTCTACGACCCCGAACCGCCACAAAACAAACTCCCCGACGATCCCCGCCTGATCCTCACTCCGCACATCGCGGGCTGCACCTTCGAATGTAAAGCGGCAATTGGCGAGCGGTTGTACGAGAAGGTGGTGAAGTGGGTGGGATGAACGACGGGAGGCCTCCGGCGGCCGGGGCCATTGGCCCCGGACCCAATTGGTTGGCCTAGCCCTCCGCCGGCACGCACTTCCAACTTGCAGGACTCTGTCGGCGGAGGGCTAGGCCAACCAACGGGGTCTGGGGCCCGCGGCCCCAGCCGCCGGAGGCCCCTCGTCATCCGTCAAACCACCACCCCATCCCGCCACACTTCGCGCACAAGGTTCACGCCGAAGTGGTAGACGAGGTGGAGGTACGACGGCGCGTCGAGGAGGACGAAGTCGGCGCGTTTGCCCGGTTCGATCGAGCCGATTTCGTCCGCGAGGCGGAGGGAGTGGGCGCCGTTGAGTGTGGCGGCGGTGAGTGATTCTTCGACCGTGAGTTTCATGCGGAGCGTGGCGAGTTGCATCACGATCTGCATCGATTCGGTCATCGACGAGCCGGGGTTGCAGTCGGTGGAGAGAGAAACGATCGCCCCTTTTTCGATCAGCTGGCGGGCGGGCGCGTAGCGTTCGGACATCAGGAAGAAGCTCGTGCCCGGGAGCAGGTTGGCGACGGTGTCAGAGGCGGCGAGAGCGGCGATGCCGGCGTCGGAGATGTACATCAGATGATCCGCGCTCGCGGCACCGACTTCGGCGGCGAGCGAGGCGCCGTCGGTGTCGGAAAGCTCGTCGGCGTGGATGCGGGGAATCAGGCCGAGCTCCTTGCCGGCGCGGAGCACCATCTCGCCTTGCTCGCGGGAAAAGACGCCGCGCTCCACGAACGCATCGCAGAAGACGGCGAGCTTTTCTTCGGCGACGGCGGGGAGGATCTCCGCGAGGATCGTCGAGACGTAACCCTGCCGCGCGCTTTCGCTGGCGCGGCTCTCGGGCGGAAACTCATGCGCGGCGAGGCAAGTCGGCACGAGTCGCACGGGCGAGGTTTGTGAGGCGGTGCGGATGGCGCGGAGCTGTTTCAGCTCGCACTCCTTGTCCAGGCCATAGCCGCTCTTCGCTTCGGCCGTCGTCGTGCCGTAGCGCGCCATCGCGGTCGCTCGCGCGAGAACGTTCGCGGCTAATTCTTCTTCGGTCGCTTTGCGTGTGGCGCGAACGGTCGAGGCGATGCCGCCGCCGGACGCGGCGATCTGCTCGTACGTTTCGCCGTGCAGCCGCCGGTTGAATTCCGTTTCGCGAAAGCCGGCGAACGGGATGTGCGTGTGCGAATCGACGAAGCCCGGCACCGCCGTCGCACCGCGGGCATCGACGTCGTGCGTGATGGCGAGATCCTTCGGCATCTCGCGTTCGGAGCCGACGTAGGCGAAGCGGCCGTCGCGAATCACCAGCACCGCGTCGTCGTCGTAGACGCGCAGCGTGCGCATGGCGGCGCCGCGTACGGCGGTGCGTCCGGTGGGAGTGGCGATCTGGCGAAGGTTGCGAACGAGAACCGTCATGCGACGGCGATTATCTACGTTCGTTTGGCAAACATCGCGGTGATCGGCTGCTCGTTCGCCTCTTCCTCGGCATCCAGGACGACCATCTGCTGGATCATGTCGAGCGTCGAGGTGAGCTTGTTGCGTGCGGCGCGGCGCTCCATCTTCAGATCCTGAATGGCGCGCTCCAGATCCGCCACGCGCTGCATGGCCTGGCCGATCAGTCGCTCGGAGAGCAGCTCCGCATCCTTCACGATCAGCTCCGCTTCCTTGCGAGCGTTCGCGGTCACGTCTTCCGCGACCTTCTGCGCCGAGAGCAGCGTGTCTTTCAGGATGCGCTCGCGATTGGAGTGATCCTGCAGATCGTCGCGCAGCATCGCGTTCTCGCGCGAGAAGCGGTCCGTATCGCGCAGCAGCCGCTCGATCTCTTCCGCGACGAGGTGGAGGTACGCGCGCACCTCATCCGGACTGTACCCCTTGATGGCCCGCGAGAATGTCTGCTTCTGAATCTCGAGCGGCGTGAGGTTCTGCATTGGCGCCTCCCCTTCCCGACACAACTACGAGGGAGAGTATACGCGCGACGGGGGCCTCCGGCGGCCGGGCCACGGGCCCGGACCCGTTGGTTGGCCTAGCCTCCGCCGGACACTGTCGTGCAAGTTGGAGGTGAGTGGCGGCGGAGGCTAGGCCAACCAATGGGGTCTGGGGCCTGTGGCCCCAGCCGCCGGAGGCCTCCGGTCATGCGCGTCAGCGCGTCACGATCAACTGCGCGGCCGCATACGCCAGCACCTGCTTCAGCACGTAAATCGTGAGCAGCAGCAGGAGCGGCGACCAGTCGATGCCGGCGGTGTCGACGCGGCGCAGCAGGCGGCGGAACGGACGCAGGAACGGGCGCGTCATCCGCTCGAAGACGTCGTCGAGCTGTTCGAGCACGCCGTAGAACTGGCGATGGCGCCAGCGGAACTGCGACTGCCGCAGGAACAGCATGATCCAGGAGAGGATCACCCACGCGAAGATCAGCCACTGCAGGACGTCGAAGATCCAGAAGAGCGTGTTGATGATGATGAGAACGATGCCCATTCAGCCTCTCGCTCCGAAGATGGCGCGGCCGACGCGAACGATGGTCGCTCCTTCTTCGATGGCCACGTCGAAATCGTCCGTCATTCCCATCGACAGCTCGCGCAGACCGAGATCATCGCGCATCGCGCGCAGTTCGCGAAAGTAAGGACGCATCGCGTCGGGCTCACCTGCCGGCGGAATGGTCATCAATCCGCTCACGTGCAACTCCGGCAAAGCCATCGCTGCTCGCGCGAGCAACATCACGTCATCCGGCGCCGCGCCGCTCTTTTGCTCTTCGCGTCCCACGTTCACCTGCAGCAGCACTTCCTGCCGCTTTCCTGCCGACGCCGCGGCGCGCGCGAGCTTCTCCGCCAGCGCGATCGAATCAACCGTCTGCACGACGTCGAACAGCTTCACTGCATCCTTCGCTTTGTTCGATTGCAGATGTCCGATCAGATGCCACCGCGCGGACGCGCCGACCAACGGCTGCTTGTCGCGCGCTTCCTGCACTTTGTTCTCGCCGACGTTCGTCGCGCCCGCGGCGATCACGTGCGCGACGTCGGTCGCGGGAAAAACTTTCGTCACCGCGACAAGCAGCACCTCATCGCGATTGCGTCGCGCGCGCGCGCAGGCGGCGGCGATGCGCGCTTCGACGGCCGCGAGATTCTCGCGGATCTCGTCAGCTCGCGACATTCGGGCGGCGCCTCTCGAGCTCGCGTCCGGCCGCGCGATCGATGGCTTTGTTGGCGAGGCGATCGGCGTCCTTGTTGCCCGCGCGCAGCGTGTGGCGGATCGAAAAGCGCGAGAACTTGCGCACCATCGTCTTCGCTCGTTCATAGAGCGGGATGAGATTCGGATGGCGGACTTTGTACTGCCCGAGCATCTGCTTCACGAGCAGTTCGGAGTCCGAGATGATCTCCACGATCGTCGCCCCTTCCGACTGCGCCGTGGCCAGCGCTTCGAGGAGGCCGGAGTATTCGGCGACGTTGTTCGTGGTGTGGCCGAGAAAGCCGGAGATTTCGAGAATCTCACCGTCTTCCTTGGTCATGAAGACGCCGTAGCCGGCGGGGCCGGGATTGCCGCGCGCGCCGCCGTCGATGAATGCCGTGACTTTCAGGATTGCACTTTCTCCCAGTAGAGAATGCGGTGGCAGCCTTCGCAGAAAACGAGTTCGCCGCGGCGGAGCTGTTGCGCGAGCGCGGGGCGCACGCGGCTGCGGCACGAGCTGCATGTGTCGCCGCTGTTCACTTTCACCATCGCCACCTGGCCGCGCTGTTTGTAGATCTTCTGGAACTCGGCCCGCAGGCGCGGCGGAATGCCTTCTTCCGCGATCTTCACCTTCGCCCGCAGGTCTTCGGCTTCCTTCTTCAGATCGCCGAGGGAGTGCTGCCAGGCTTCATGGGCTTCGTCGTAGCGCATCTGCAGATCGTCGAAGCCGGCGCGGCGCTCGTCGAGGTTCTTCTGCACGCCTTCCGATTCGGTCATCGACTTCAGCACCGAATCTTCGAGCTCCTTGACGTGCTTGCGCGTGGCGTCGATCTCTTTCCAGGCGGCGGCGTACTGCTGCTGATTCTTCACCTGCATCAGCTGCCCCTGGTACTTCTTGAGCAGCTCCTGCTGGTCGGACAGCTCGCCGTCGACGCGCCGCCGTTCCTTGCCCATCGTATCGATCTGCCCCTGGAGCCTGGTCATCTCCTCGTTGGCCGATTGGTATTCGCGATCGATGGCTGCGAACGACTCCGGCTTCACCGCCATTTGCTTCTCGGTCTCGTTGAGCTGCGTCAGCAGCGATTGAAGCTCCCAAAGCTTGTCGACGTCACTCAAATCAAACTCCTCCGATCGTGGCCAGCGGGAACAGACCACCAAAAAGAAAAAAGGCGTTCCATGGTCGGAACGCCTTTGGCGGCTCGGAATGCTCCGGCGCGCGTGGGACAGTGAACAATGTGGAAGACGGCTCTCTGCATTCGCTGATCTGGTGGGTCCACCAGGATTCGAACCTGGGACCTGCCGGTTATGAGCCGGTAGCTCTAACCGCTGAGCTATGGACCCGGACGGGCGATTCTAGCAGACGAACTGCGGTTTGAACCTACCGCAGTTCGACCTGATCGCCGATCGCCATCGTCCGCCGCATCGCCACGATCACTCCGGTGGCGGTGCGCGCCTGGGTCGTGAGGATGCCGATCTCGCCGAGAACCTGCCGTGGCTGGTCCGCTCGCTGCGAGGGACGGTAGACGGTCAGGAAGTCGCCGGGCTGCACCGAATTCTCGGTGCCGAGGTCGACTTGCACGAGCGTTCCTTCGGCGATGCCGAGGTCCCAGCCGCGCGAGTCGACGATGTAGCCGGAGGTCTTGCCGCTCGGCGTTTCGCAGAACGGCGGGAGGTCCGGGATGCGCGCGATCGGGATCGGCAGCTGCGGCATCGGCTTGAGACGCGCGCCGACGTTCACTTCGCGGCAGGCCTGCGTGATCATCGCGCGAGCGCGGTTGCCTTCGAGGCAGAGCACGCGGATCTGGCCTGCGTATTCGTACTTGCGGCCGAGCGTGGCGCCGGTGGCGGGATGCGTGACGACGTCGGAGGGCTCGACGAGGAGATACGTCTCGCCAGCCACGAGACCGGTTTCCGCGCCGCCGTGCACGAACACGAGATCGCCGGCGGCAACTGCGGCGCCGCGATCCGTCGGGAGGCGCGGCGTGTACATGATCTCCACGTCTTCGAGCGATTCGATGTAGTTCGGCATCGGCTCGTTCGGATCGCCGATGTAGCCGTAGCAGTAGATGTCGAATTCGGTCGCCAGGGGGATCGGGCGCGAGACAGGAGTGATCTGCGCCATCGGCGTCGTGCGCGCCTGCGTATCCTCATTCTCCGAGGTGCCGCCGCTCAGCTCCGCCTGCCGGGATGTGGTGCTGGTGCTCGTGGTGTCGGTCACTGCCGCCTGCGAAGCTTCGCCTTCGACGAGCAGCACGTCGCCCGGATAGATCCAGTGCGCGTCGGTCACCCAGGTATTCGACTCCCACAGCTGCGGCCAGAGATAGGCGTTGCCGTAGTACGTCTTGGCGATGCCCCAGAGCGTGTCGCCGCGCTTGACGGTGTGCGTCTTCGCCGCGGGAGGATAGGAAGCGGGATCAGGAGGGTTGTACGCCGTCCAGTGCTCGCCGACGAGATGCAGCTCGCGCGGCGGTCGTGACGACGACTTCGGCTGAGCGAGCGCCGGCATCGCCATCAATAACAGGAGAACGGGAGCCACCCTACGCACACTGACCATTGTCCCCTCCCAGGTCCTTAACGCCAGTAATTCAGCGAATTACGTTAACGCAGGGAGGGAGTGCTGGTCAAATCCTGTGTGCGGATTCCGTGTTGCGCCACGGCGCGATCACCGCAAGGTCAGCGTTCCATCCGCTTCGGGGATCGATCCGCCGTGCTGCTCTTTCTTGAACTCTTCAAGCTGGCGCGTGCGCCGCTTGTAGTTGCCGAGAACCTTCTTCACATACTTTTGCGTCTCGCGGTACGGCGGCACACCGCCGTAGCGGCGGACGTTGCCTTCGCCGGCGTTATACGCGGCGACGGTCTTGCGCAGATCGCCGTCGAAGCGCTCGTTGAGGTACTTGATGTACTTCACGCCCGCGTCGATGTTCTGCTCCGGATCGTAGAGATCGCGCGCGCCCATCCAGCGGCCCGTGCGCGGCATCAGCTGCATGAGACCCCGCGCGCCGACCTGCGACTTTGCGCGAGGATGAAAGCGCGATTCCTGCTCGATCACTGCGGCGACCAGCGCCGGATCGACGTCGTACTTTTCCGCCTTTTCGTGAATCAGCTCGCCGTACGGAATCTCGCTCGCGAAGAACTCGCGGCGGATGGCGGTGCCGATGCGATCCATCTCCGTCAGAAAGACGCTGCGCTCTTGGGGGTGCGTGCCCGGCTCGGTCAGCCACTCGGCGTTGAACAGCGCACGCTCGCGCGTGACGTAGCGGTCCGGCAGCACCTGCGAGAGCTTGAAGACCGTGTTCGCCGTGAAGGCGTTGTCGACCTTGGCCACCACTTTGTCGCCGCCACTGTTGTTGTGGCGGATGACGCGCACCGCGTCGAGATCTTTCTGCACGAGGAAGTGGACGTTGTCCATCGTCTGCGCGATGCCGCCGATGGAGAGAGCGGTTCCGAGAAGGAGAGTGACCGCGCCGCGGCCGCCGAGAAAGCGGAAAATGCGGTGATTTTCGGCACGGCGGCGTCCGCGAGCCACGCGGAGCGAGAGCGAATCCTTCAGGGAACGTTTCTTGGCCAAATTCGCCCTCCTCGTGTTTTGAGTTATTTGAACCGAGACTGCCGGATCGGTCCTCATAACCGGGAGGGACGTAATGTTATTCGCGATTTGTTGGTAGTGCTACTACCGAGTCCGCTTCGCCGAAGACTTCCGCCGCGAATTTCTCGATTTTTGTACCCGGCTGGCGCCAGGCATCGGACGGCAAACCTGCTTTCCGGCACGTCTGGGAAAGGAACGTCTCGCGGTCCCAGCCGTATTCGGTGGCCACTTGCGGCAGCAGCAATCCAGCTGCATGACCGCGCCGGATGATGAGCCCGTCGCGACCGGGCAGAATGTCTTCGACGTTCGTCACCGGCTCGATCGGCCCCATGACGGAAATCTCCAGCTCGATCGTCGGCCACTCATCGGCCGAGAGCGGTTCGAAGCGCGGATCGCGAAAGGCCGCGTTGATGGCGTTCTCCGATACCGATTGCACGAGCGGCGCGACCGGCAGGATCGAGCCGATGCAGCCGCGCAGGTCGCCGTCGCCGCGCGTGCTCAGCGTGACGAACGCGCCCGCCGGCCGCTTCAGTGTGTCGTCGAGCGCGGCTGTGTCGATCTCCACGCGTTTGCCGTGCAGCACGGCGTCGATCGATTGGCGTGCGATGCGAAGGAGCGTCTGGCGTTGTTCCGTCGAAAGCATGTCCGCCGGAAGTGCGTCATCCGTGCCGGTGGATGAGCATCAGATTGCGCACGTAAACGATGAGGCCGGGAGCCTGGCCGAGGATGATGACGGGGTCGCGGCGGCCGACGCCGTAGGCGGTCATCATCAAGCCGCCGACGAGCGAAAAGTACCAGAACTGAATCGGCACGTGACTCATCTTCCGTCGCTCCGACGCGATCCACTGAATGATGAAGCGCGTGGCGAACAAAGCCTGCGCCACGAAGCCGAAGGCGGCCAGAAGATCCCAGTGCCAGGTGCGCGGATCGAAATGCATCAGGCGTCTTCTCGCACGTTGTAACGCAGCACGCGTTTGCCCATCCAACGCACCGCGAAGCAATCGGCCAGGCCGCGAAAGGCGCGATTCATCGCACCGTACTTCGAGACGCCGAACTGCCGCGCGCGATGGTTGACCGGCATCTCCACGACTTTGTAGCCGGCGTAGCGCACGAGCGTCGGCAGGAAGCGGTGCATGCCGGTGAAGAGGCGCACGCGATCGACTGCTTCGCGCTTCACCAGCTTCAGCGAGCAACCGGTGTCCGTGATGTTGTCGCCGGTGATCCAGTTCCGCACGCCGTTGCCGATTTTCGATTGCATGCGGCGGCTCCAGGTGTCGCGCCGATTCACGCGCACGCCCGCCACCATGTCCGCGCGCGACTCTTCGAGCTTGCGCACCATGGCCGGAATGTCCGCGGGGTCGTTCTGCAGATCGGCATCGAGCGACACGACCAGCCGTCCCTCCGCCGCGTGCCACGCCGCATCGAGCGCGGCCGTCTGCCCGCTGTTTTTTTCGAGCGCGAGCACGCGCAACGTCGGATGCTCGGCACGCGCGGCGCGCAGCACTTCCAGACTGCGATCGGACGAGCCATCGTCGACCGCCACGATCTCGTACGTCCACCCCATCCCCGCTAATGCCGCGGCGATTTCGCGCAGCAGGATGGGGATGTTCTCTTCCTCGTTGTAGACGGGGAAGACCACCGACAGATCGGGACGCGCACTGCTCATCTGCGCGGCAGTTTAACCGAGAAGACTTGCTCGAAATTGGCGGTGGTCTGCTCCGCCACCTGCTCCACGGGCACGCTCCACAACTGCGCCAGCAGCTCCGCCACGCGGATGACGAACGCGGGCTCGTTCTGCTTGCCGCGATGCGGCACCGGCGCGAGATACGGCGTGTCGGTCTCGATCAGCACGCGGTCGTGCGGCAGCTCTTTCGCGACGCCGCGCAACATCTCCGCGCTGCGAAACGTGACGATGCCGGAGAACGAGATGTAAAACCCCTGCTCCACGAACGTCCGCGCCGTCTCCAGATCCTCGGTGTACGAATGCAGGATGCCGCGCGCACCGCTGCGTCCGAGAACTTCGATCATGTCCGCGGTCGATTCGCGGTTGTGCACGATGATCGGCAGGTCGAGCTCTTTCGCCAACGCGAGGTGGCGCTCGAACACGGCGATCTGCGTTTCGCGCGGCGAGTGCATGTAGTGGTAATCGAGCCCGCATTCGCCGATGGCCACCACTCGCGGCTCGCGCGCCAGCCGCGCGATTTCCGCGAACGCGGCATCGTCGCAATCCTTCGCGTCGTGCGGATGAAAACCGACGGCCGCCCAGACGTCGTCGTGCTCCTGCGCCACGCGCACCGCATCCGGCGCGTCGTCGAGCTTCGTGGCCGGAACGACGAATCCGCGCACGCCGTCCTGCCGCGCGCGCTCGAGATTCGCGGCGGCGTCGGACATCGTCAGGTGGCAGTGGGAGTCGGTGAAGACCATGTTTTTTAGGCTCAAAGGCTCACAGGCTCACAGGCTCAGAGAAGGCCGCCGCCCATCCACGAAGCGACGCGCGAGATGGCAGACGTGTGGCCGAAGGCCTTGGGCTCTTTGAGCCTTTGAGCCTGTGAGCCTTTGAGCCTGCTCCGGTCGTCTCACCCGCGCTCCACCAGCATCGACAACCCCATGCCGCCGGAGATGCAGAGCGTGGCCAGGCCAATCCGTTTGTCATGCGCTTGCAGCGCGTGCAGCAGCGTGGTGGTGATGCGCGCGCCGGTGGCGCCGATGGGATGGCCGAGGGAGATGGCGCCGCCGTGGACGTTGAGCTTCGCGGGATCAAGGTGCAGCTCGCGATCGCACGCGATCACTTGCGCGGCGAACGCTTCATTGAGTTCGATGAGATCGATGGCGTCCCAGCCGATGCCGGTTTCGTCGAGCAGTTTGCGTGTGGCGGGAACGGGGCCGAGTCCCATGACTTTCGGATCGACGCCGGCCTGGGCGTAGCCGAGGATGCGCGCCATCGGCGTCAGGCCGAGCTCTTTCACTGCTGCGCCGGACGCGACGAGCATGCTCGACGCGCCGTCGGTCACACCGGATGAATTGCCCGCGTGCACGGTGCCGCCTTTGCGAAAGACGGGCGGGAGCTTGGCCATGCTGCCGAGGTCTGCGTCGAAGCGCGGATGCTCATCGCGATCGATGATCGTGTCGCCTTTGCGTCCGGCCACGGTTACCGGCGCGATCTCGTTGGCGAAGCGATTCGCTTCGTACGCGCGCGCCGCTTTCTGCTGCGAGTGCACCGCGTATTGATCCTGTTCGTCGCGCGAGATTTCGTAGCGATCGGCGAGCGTCTCCGCCGTCGCGCCCATCATCTCGTCCGCGAGCGGGCACATGAACCCGTCGCGCGTCATGCCGTCGACCAGCTCCGCGTCGCCCATGCGATAGCCCCACCGCGCGCGGGGCAGGAGGTACGGCGTGTTCGACATCGACTCCGTGCCGCCGGCCAGAATGACGTTGGCGTGGCCGAGGCGGATCTGATCGGCGGCGTTCATGAGGGAGCGGAGGCCGGAACCGCACGCTTGATTGACCGTGTACGCAGGCACTTCGTGGCGCAGTCCGGATTTGATGGCCACCTGCCGCGCGACGTTCGGTCCCACGCCGGCCTGGCGCGCGTTGCCAAAGATCACTTCGTCGACGCGCGTCGGATCGATGCCGCTGCGCGCGAGCGTCGCTTTGGCGCTTTCGGTGCCGAGCTGCGAGGCGGTGAGCGACGAGAGTCCGCCGCCGAATTTGCCGATCGGCGTGCGGACGGCGGCGATGAGGTAGATCGGTTCGGTTAGTTTGGCCATGTTGGTTGCGAATTAGTCGCAGAGTCGTCGAGTCGCAGAGTCGCAGAGTCGCAGAGGAAAAACCGCGCTCGGGCATCTCTGAGACTCTACGACTCTGAGAATCTACGACTTTGCGACTCCGAGCAGCTTCCTCACCACGCGTTGATACGTCTCCACCGCCTCCAACAGATCCTTCTTCCCGATCCGTTCCTTCGCGCCGTGCGCGTCGAGGATCGAGCCGGGGCCGTAGAGCAGCGGCTGGCCGAGCTTCCCGAGCCACGGCACGTCGGTATTGAAGGAAACGACCGCGGAGGTTTCGCCGTCCGGCACCACCATGTGCTGCGGCGCATTGCCGCGCGAGAGAATCACTTCTCCTTCATGTTTTTCGACGATCGCCGTCACGCGCGCGAGCACATCCTCCGGCGTCGTCACCAGGCGAAAGATCATTTCGCATTCGGCGTTCGCCGCGATGATGTTCGGCTTCTCGCCGCCGCGCACCACGCCGACGTTCACGGTCGTGTTGCCCAGCACCTCGTCCGCGCCCCAATCCGCCGACGTGATCTCGCTGATCGCGGCGACCATGCGGTTGATGGCGGAGGCGCCGAGGTGCGGGTAGGCGGAGTGGGCGGCGACGCCGCGGAAGCGGACCACGACCGTCAGCGCGCCTTTCGATGCGCGCGCGAAAATCGATTCGGTCGGTTCGCCGACCAGCACGTATTCGGAGCCGAGCGCTGCGAACTCGTCGTTCGCTGCTTTCGCGCCGATCGAATCGGTCTCCTCGCCCACCACGAAGAGGAACGCGAAATCGCGAATGTCGTCCGCGCGCAATCGTTCGCCGGCGGCGATCATCGCGGCGATGATCCCTTTCGTGTCGCACGCGCCGCGGCCGTAGAGATGCGTCTCGTCTTCATACGAAGTGAACCACGGCGGCACGGTATCGATGTGCGAATTGAGGATGACGCGCGGGCGCCCGCCGGCGGACGCGTAGAGATTGAAGCGCGTCTCCGTGACCGGCTGACGACGCGTTTCGAAGCCGAGGTCGCGGAGGGTGCGTTCGAGGAGCTCGCCGACGGCGACCTCGCTTTCGGTGGGCGACGGCACATCGATCAGCTCGCGCGCAAAACGAAGCGGGTCCATCATGAAGCGGCGGATTGTATCGTGGTCGAAAGCGGACAGCGCGTCCGCGCGAGAGGCCAACTCTCAGCAGCGAAATAACTTACGCGCCGCGAGCCGTTGCCCATGACGTGCGCCGGACCATTCTTTTGCTCGCGTTGCTGGTGACTGCAAAGGCAGAGGCGGCGACACGCTTCCTCTCGCCGCTCCAGGACGCGCAGGCCATCGGGCCGATGCTGCTGGAGATCGCGACCGATGCGACGCACGTCGATCGCGTCGAGTTCACCGTCGACGGCAAGCTGGCCGGCGTAGCGCGACAGGCGCCGTATCGCATCGCCTTCGATTTCGGCACCGCACTCGTGCCGCACACCGTTTTGGCGAAAGTCTGGACGAACGGCTATCGCAGCAGTGAATCGGCTTCGGTGACGACCGCTTCGTTCACCGCGAACGACACGCTCGACGTGGACATCGTGGAAGTGCCGCTGCGCGTAAAGTCTTCGCGGCCGTTGCGCGCGAGCGATCTGCGCGTGCTCGAAAACGGCGTGGTGCAGCAGGTGCGTGACGTCCGCCTCGATCGTCCCGCCGCGCACTTTGCGTTCATCGTCGATCGCTCGCTTTCGATGGGCGACGGCAAGCTCGCCGCGACCCTGCACGCCATCGAACGCGAGCTCTCGTCGCTTCGTCCCGGCGACACGGCGTCGCTCGTCCTCTTCAACCACAACGTGGCCAAAGCGCGGACGATCACGCGCGGCGTGCACTTCGAGGAGCTCGTGCCGTCCGGCGGGACGTCGCTGCGCGATGCGGTGGCATCGATCGCGTCGAAGGAGCGGACGTACGCGATCGTCATCACCGACGGCGGCGATCGCAACAGCCTCCTCACTGATGAAGACGCGCTCCGCCGCGTCAGCAGCACGCACACCACCGTCGAAGCGCTCGTCCTCGGCAACACCCACGCGCGCTTTCTCGACCGCGCAGCGGCGAACACCGGCGGCTCCGTGCGTACCGCTTCGCGTGAAACCGTGGCCGCCGAACTGCACCGGCTCCTGAACGACATCAACTCGCGCTATCTCGTCGTCTACCAGAGCCACGCTACGCAGCGCGGCTGGCGAAACATCACCATCTCGGCAAAGAACGCCACCATCGTCAGCGCGCGCAAAGGGTACTTTGCGGAATGAAGCGCCTGGCCGCCATCGCGCTGCTGTTGCTTGCGCCGGCGATGCTCGCGCAGCAGACGCGCATCGCTTCCGACTTTGAGATCGCGCAGACCGAAAAGCAGCTCGCCGCCTCCCGCGACTTTCTCACCCAACTCTCCGGCCGCCTCAACCTCGGCGATCTCCGCGCCGCCCGCAACGAACTGACGCAAGCGCGCGCCGAATACACGAAGGCGCGCGCGCTCGCGGCCGAGGAACGTCTTGATGCGCGAAGCGATGCGCAGATGACTCGTTACGCGACGGCGACTGCATACGAAGCGCTGG
Organism: Thermoanaerobaculia bacterium; assembly: GCA_035688915.1. Lineage (GTDB taxonomy): Bacteria > Acidobacteriota > Thermoanaerobaculia > Gp7-AA8 > Gp7-AA8 > DASSMK01. Next base: position 13,539 of record DASSMK010000281.1, on the reverse strand, counting down.
CCGAAGCGAAGCTGAGCCACGACGCCCGCGCGTTCGAGTTGGCGGAAGAAGCGATCCGCTACACCGCCGACACGGCCAAGACGTGGAACCTCTACGCCAGCACGATGAACGTGCTGCGCCGCCCCGCGAAAGCAGTGAGCGCGGCGCGCGTGGCCGTGGCCATCGCCACAAAAGACGGCGACGCGCTCGATCTCGCCGTCTACCAATACGCCCTCGCCTCGGCACTGATCGACGCCGGAGAGAAACGCGAAGCCGAAACGCTGCTGTCGACGCTGACGCAATCGCTGCGCTCCGCGCGCTTCGCGTCGCTGCAGCGTGAAGTGGCGCGCGGCGAATCGTTCGAGATTTATTCGACCGCGCGCGGCGACGCGGCGGCGTACGTCTCGTTGCTCAATCGTTCGCAACTGCGCCTGGCCTCGTTGGTCGAAGAGCGCGGCGACCGTGCCGCAGCAATGCGCGAGTACCAGCGCGTGCTCGACGCGCGCAGCGACGACGCCACAGCGCTCGCGGCACTGGCGCGTTTGGCCACGTCGAACGACGAACGCGCGCGCCGCTACGCCGAAGCGTTCGACGCGAATCCGTTCTCGCTCGCGCTGATCCGCCAGTACCAGCGCGACGTGCGCGAAGGCCGCGTAGCGATCACGAGCGACGAAGGTCCGGGCGCGCCGATGCGTCAGGCCGCGGCGCAGCTCGCGCGCGGCGAACGCCGCGCCGCACGCACCACGCTCGATGCACTCGCGCAAAAGTTTCCCGACAACGAAACGCTGAAGACCTTGCAGCGCGAGGCGTCGGCGGCCGTCGCGGTGGCGCTGCCGTCCGCGCAACCGACTGCCGACGAGTTGCGCACGCTCGCCGAAAACTTCGAACAGCTCACGCCCGAACAACGCGTCGCGCTCGATCAGGCGACGTATACGAGCCTGGCCACGATGCACGGCGAAGGGAGCACGTTCGACGGCGGCCTGATCGACGGCGTGCCGTTCCGCTTCACCGAGCCGACCGTCTTCAACGGCGGATTCGCCGCCAACGCGAAGCTGCGCCTCACCTACCGCATTCTCGGACCCGCCGGCGACGGCCTGCTGCTCGAACCGCTGCGTCTGGAGAACGCGCCATGAAGCGCATCGTCGCGTCCATCGCGTTCATCGCGTCGTTCGCCGGCAGCGCATTCGCGCAAACCGTCGTCTCCACGCCGCGCGGCGTGCTACTCGCACACGACCACCGCGTCGAGCTCGATGGCCGCTGGAGCATCGAAGGCCTCGCCAATCCCGGCGCCGTCGTCGCCAACGACACGCGCGCCATCGTGCTGGATCCGCTCACGAACGAAGCGCTGCTCATCGAGCTTGCAGATGGCCACTCAACCCGCAGCCGAACCGCCGATACACCCACCGATGCCGCCTTCCTCGGCAACGACGCCTACATCCTGGAACGCGACGCACAACGCCTCACGCGCATTCGCGATCGCGCCAATGTCCGCGTCGCCGCGCTCCCCGCGTTCCTGCGCGTGGCGAACGGCAAGCTCTACGTCTACTCGCGCGCCGAAGGGGTCGTCGAAGAAATCGAACAGCTGCGCGTCACGCGTCGCGTACAGATCGCGCCGTTCGCGTCCGATTTCGAGACCGACGGCCGCACGGGCTACCTCGTCTTTCCGCGCGAAGGAAAACTGCGCACGCTGAATCTCGAGACGATGCAAGCCACCGGCGCGATCGACGTCGGCGCCGTGCCGGTCGACCTCGCCTTCGCCTCGGGCGGCAGCGCGGTCACCGCACGCACGCTGGCCATCGCCGATCCGTCCGCAAAACGCGTCTGGCTCATCGAAGGGGCGCAATCGATGTCCCAGGCGCTCGCCCGCGGCTTTCTGCGCGGCCTCCTCGGCCTCGGCCTCTACGGCAATCGCGCCTCACAGTTCCCCACCGGCGTCGACCGCGTCCTCACGCGCGGCAACACCTGGCTCGCGTACGACTCCAGCAGCCGCTCGCTCTACCGCTTCACGAAAGCGAAAGTCGAGCTCGTCGCAACCGATGTGGGGCCGAACGCGTTCGCGCTCAGCGCCGACGGCATCGCCGTTTACGAGCGCGGCGGGCTCCGCCGGATCCGAAGCGGTACACCGGTTGCACAAACCGGCCACTGATGAGCGAATCAACCAGCGAACGCAAACCGTGCAACCGGTGCGAACGCCGCATCGACGCCTGGGCCAAAATCTGCCCGTACTGCAATTGGGACCAGAGTGCACCCGCGCCGGCGCATGACGCCGCAGCGCAGCCCTCTCCGGCCGCCGCGTACGTGCCGCCCGCCGAAAAATCGCAACTGAAGCGCCGTCTGCTCTACGCCGCCGGCGGCATTGTCATGCTGATCGCTGCATTCAGCGTCGGCGTGATCATCAATCGAGACGGCGCGCCGAAACGCGCTCCCGCGACGATCGAAGAACAGATCGCCGAGCAGCAGGACACCAAGACCGTTCGCGGCGCGCAGACCGTGCCGCTCATTCCGGCTAATGAGCCGGGCGGCTTCGAACAACCGATCACCAGCGCGCCCGCCGGCGCTCCGTCCAACGGCATGCCCGACGCGTATTCGCGCCACGACGCCACCGCCGTTTCATCAGTCGAATACAACCAACTCGCCGCGCGCGCGCAGGAAGAGAAGCGCCGCATGCAGGCGCTCGTCGATCCGCGCTCGCTGACCGGCCGCGCGTATGCGCAGCAGCAGTTGCCGCCGCGCAGCGTGGCGCAGCGTCCGGCCGCGCCGCCGCCGCAACGGCAAGCTGCTGCCGCCCCGCCGGTCGCGGAACCGCCGCGCACCAGTGCGCGCACGCGTCCTGTGCCGCTCGCGCAGCCGCTGCCGACCGTGAGCGCGCACGGCACGGCCAGTCTCGTTCTGCTGGTCGGTGAAGATGGAAGAGTGAAGGAGGTCAGCGTCCGCGAAGGACTTCCGGGAGAGACAGCGCGTCTCATCCACGCCGTACAGTCGTGGCGATTCAAACCCGCTACCGAGAACGGCGTGCCCGTCGCGGCGCCTTACACCGTTGACATATCATTCCAGTGAAGTGAGCCCGGCCGTCTGCAGCTCCTGCCACCGCGCCATCGATTCATCGGCGAAGCTCTGTCCGTACTGCGGCGCCGATCCGGTAACCGGCGAGCGGATGGACACGCAGGCGCTGCTGCAGGAAGTCTTTCGTCCGCGTGAAGTCTCGACCTCCGCGAGCGTCGTCGAATTCGCGCGCCAGCGCCAGGGCGTCGTCGTCGCAGTGACCGCCGTGATCGGATTTCTGATCCTGGCCGCGCTGCATCAGTTCGTGACGTCGCGCAACGACAAAGTGAACAGCGCCGACGCGGTGCCGCTGACCGAGATCACCGATCTCGCCAATCAGCCGGACGAAACGAAACCGCAGCCGATGCCGAACATCACCTTCGCGTACGACGGCCAGGTGAAGACGATGCGCACGTTCATCATCGAGCCCGGCGCCGTGACGCCGCCCGAAGTGATCGCCGCGCAGCAAGCGGCTGCCGCGGAAGCGGCAGCGAAGAAGGCCGCGATGACGCCCGCAGCAGTGCGCCTGACTCCGGCGCCGAACGCCGCGCAGCCGAATCCCGCCGCGCCGAATGCGCCGCGGCCGGTCATGAACGGCAATCCCGCGCTGCGCATGCCGCCACCGCAACCAGCCCCCGGAGCCCCGCCGCGCCCTAGATGAGCGTCTGGTTCTGGGCCCTCCTCATCGCCGTGGCGCTGATCGGCTGGCTCATGGCCTACATGCTCGCGCAGCGTCCCATCACCAACGCGCAGCAGCTGATCCAGCAACGCCGCTACGAAGACGCGGTGATGGAAGCGACGCGCACCAACGATCACCTCCACCGCGCCGAAGCCCTCAAGCTCCTCGGCCGCTGGGACGAAGCCATCGCCGCGTACGAGCAATCAAACGATCCCGCCGCGCGCGAAGGCATCGCCCTCTCCCTCGCCCACGCGAACCGCGATCTCGATCGCGCGCGCGAGCTGATGGAATTGCAGATCGCACAGCACCCGCAAATCCAGGAGTTCCAGGCCCTCGCCCTCGCCTACATCCTCCTGCGCACCGGCGACCGCGAAGCCGCCCTCCGCCTTTACCGCGACAACGTCGAGCTCCTCGAAACCCGCTTCCGCGACGACTACACCGACCCCGATCCGATGCTGTCCGAAACGCTCTATCTCTTCAGCGAACTCGCGGAAGCGAACGGCGAAGAAGCGCGCAGCGATTCGTTGCGGCGGCAGGCGGAGGAGTGGGGATGGACGGAGTCGCAGAGTCGTCGAGTCGCAGAGTCGTAGAGGAACTTGCGCCGCGAAGTCTCTGAGACTCTGAGCCTCGACGACTCTACGACTCCCTCGCTCTCCGATGAAACTCCCCCCTCACCGCCCCCATCGCCACCGGCGCCGCGCACGGATGCACCCGATTCGTCCGCAGCACGTAGATCCTTCCTTCATCGTGGACGCAGTCGCAGAGTCGTCGAGTCGCAGAGTCGTAGAGGAGCCTTGCTCCGCGAAGTCTCGGAGACTCTGAGACTCGACGACTCTACGACTCCCGTGCTCTCCGATGAAACTCCCCCCTCACCGCCCCCATCGCCACCGGCGCGGCGCACGGATGCACGCGATTCGTCAGCAGCACGTAGATCCTTCCCTCATCGATCCACACCGACGTGCCGGTGAATCCCATGTGGCCCCAGGAGCGCTCCGATAGGCCCGGTCCGGCCAGTTGCCAGCCCAGGCCGCGCGATTGCTCCAGGCCCGCGGTTTGGTTGCGCGTCGCTTCGACGAGCAGTTCGCGCGGGAAGAATTCGGCGCGCGCGATCCGTCGCACGAGATCGAACACTTCCGCCGCGGTCGCGAAGAGTCCCGCGTTGCCGCAGGTGCCGCCCGCGTGGAACGAGTTGCCGTCGTTCGTGTCGCCCCACATCAGGCCGTCGCGGAATCCATGGAATTCAATGTTTCGGTCGACGCACATGCCGTACTCGAAACGCTGCGCCCACTCCGTCGCCGCGATGCGCGGCTTCAGCGACGGCTCCGGCAGAAAACGCACGCCCAGCCGTTCGCGCGCGGCCGTCACGTAGTCACCGTAGATCTCCTGCAGCGCGTACCAGAGCAGGATGAAATTCAGATCCGAATAGACCACGTGCGTGCCGCGCGGATTCTCCGGCCCGCGCTCCTCGATCGCGCGCAGGTAATCGCCCAGCGCGTACAGCGGCAGCCACGAACGCAAACCGGACGTGTGCGTCAGCAGCTCGCGAAACGTGTAGCCGCGATATTCATCGTCCAGCGCGATCCGTTTCTCCGCCACCGCCTGCAGGATCAGCGTCGCCGTGATGAGCGGCTTCGTGATCGACGCGCAGTCGTAGATCGTCTCGGTCGTCGCCGCGATGCGCACCGGCACCACGACGGCGTGGCCGAGGGCGTGCTGGCGGTGCAATCCGCCATCGATGGTACCGATGGCGTAAGCCGCGCTCGGGAACGAGCCGACGTCGATCTCGCGCTGCAGAAAGGCATCCAGTGACACGGCCCGCGATCATAGCCCACCGCGCGACATGCACAGGAACGGCTGCGCAGCCTCGCCGTCAACCGTGAATTTCCCTTCAGAATCAGCCGTTTAGAGCGGACGAATTCAGTGACCACGCTGCGCGGCGATTGCTGCTAGCATCCGCGCCCAGTCCAATCATGTTCCGTCTCGAACAACTCGATATCCACGGCTTCAAGTCGTTCTACGATCCCGCCCGCCTCACCTTCCCGGAGGCGATGACGGCTGTCGTCGGCCCGAACGGGTGCGGCAAGTCGAACATCTGCGACGCGCTGATTTGGGTCCTCGGTGAAAACCGCGCCTCCCACATCCGCGGCGAGACGATGGAAGACGTCATCTTCCAGGGCTCCGCCCGCCGCCGCGCGCTCTCCATGGGCGAAGTGACGCTGACGCTCGGCACCTCGAACGGCGACAGCAACCACCCCATGGCCGATGACGGCAAGATTGTCATCAACCGCCGCGTCTTCCGCGACGGTCAGTCGGAGTTCCGCCTGAACGGCAGGCGTGTCCGGATGAAAGACATCTCGGACATCCTCATGGACACCGGCCTCGGCATCCGCAACTACAGCGTGATGGAGCAGGGAAAGATCGACCTGATCCTCTCCAACAAGCCGCAGGACCGCCGCCGCCTCATCGAAGAAGCCGCCGGCATCACGAAGTACAAAACCAAGCGCCGCGCCGCGGAGCTGAAGCTCGAAGAAACGCAGCAGAACCTCCTGCGCATCGACGACACCCTCGGCGAAGTCACGCGCAATCTCAATTCGCTCAAGCGCCAGGCATCGAAAGCGCGGCGGCATCGCGAGCTGTTCGATCAGCTCTCCACCGCCAAACGCGCGCTCTACAAAGGACGCATCGTCCTTGCGCAGGCGGAAGAAGAGCTCGCGAGCGCGACGCTTGCCGAAGCGCAAACGCGCGAGAGCGAGCTCGCCGCGCAGCTAAGCGCCGACGAAGCGGAGCTCGCGGAAACGCGCACCGTGCACATCGAGCGCTCGCATCGCGCCTCCAAAGTGCGTGAAGAGATCGCCGGTCTGACCGGTGAAGTGGAGCGCCTCCGCTCCTTCCTCCAGCAATCCGAAACGAACCTCGGCGATCTGTTGCAGCGCATCGAAAACGCGCGCGGCCAGATCTCTACGCTCGAGCAGGAAGGCTCCGATCAGCAGGCCGCGTTCGACGAAAAAACGCAGCAGCTCGAAACGGCGCGCGCGGAGCGCAACCGCTTCCGCGAGATCGCCGACCAGGTGGAGCGCGATCGCCAGGAACGCTCCGACGAAGTGCGGCAGCACGAAAAGTCGCTCGCCGATTCGCGCGAGTCGCTGATGCGCACCATCGCGAAGATTTCCGAATCGCGCAATCAGGTGCACCAGATCGAGATCGCGGTCGAAAAGTGCGAGTTCTACCTGACCAAGCTCACCGAGAGCGCGCGCAAAGCGGCGGAGAGCCGCGACGGCGCGCGCGCCCAGATGTACGAATGGGAGCAGTCGGTGCGCGACGCAGAGCAGGGCCTCGTCGTCGCGCAGCAGACCGCGCGCGATGCCGTGCAGCGCCGCGACGAGCTCGTGTCGCAACGCGATTCCATGCGCGAATCGCTCGCCTCCGCGCGCGACACGATCTCGCAGACCACCTACAAAATCGATTCACTGCGCGCGCTGCTCGCCTCGCTCGAAGCGCAGGACGAGGACGTGCGCCGCGCGATCCTCGAGCTGATCCCGAACGCCATGTCCGCCGCGGAAGCGGTGCACGCGGCGCAGGGTTACGAAGCGGCGCTCGATACGCTGCTGCGCGAAATCTCCAAAGCCGTCGTCGTCGAAGATGACGACACCGCCATCGAAGCGATCCGCCGGCTGCGCGAGCGCGGCGCGGGCCGCGGTGCGTTCATCACGCTCGGGTACGCAGCCACCGGCACCGGCACGCGTCGCGGCGACGCGGCGGCAGTGGTCGTCGGCGAAGGTCCGGTTGCGGACGCGGTGCGGCAGGCGATCCCCGAGGCTTACATCGTGGGGGATTTGCGGCAGGCGATCGAGGGGGGACGGGAGAGACCGCACGCCACGATCGTCACGCTCGACGGCGACATCGTGCGCGGACCGCTCGTGGTCGGCGGCAAAACCGCCGGCGCGACACCCGGCGTCTTCTCCATCAAGCGTGAAGTCGCCGATCTGCAAGCGCTCCTCGGCAGCGAGGAAACGCGCGCCAGCAGCCTCTCCACCGAACTGCAGCAGGTCGAGGAAGAGCTGCGCGCCGCGGACGACGCGCGGATCATCGCCGAAGAGCGCATGCGCACCGCCGATCAGGAATTGCGCGAGCGGCGCGGCCAGCGCGAGCGCGCGGGCACCGAGCTGCAGCGCTACGAAAAAGATCTCGCGGTGGCGTCGGAAGAACAGACGCTGTACGCGGAAGAGAAAGAGCAGCTGCTCGCGCGCAAGAACGCCGCGATCGCCGACCTCGAACAGCTGCAGGGACGCGAGACCGAGCTGCACGAACAGATCCGTTCGCACGAAGAGCAGCTCGCCGTTTCGCGCCGCGCGTTCGAAGAAGTGACGGAAGTGGCGTCGAAAGCGCGCGTGGACGTCGAAGCGGCGTCCGGCGTCGTGAACTCCGTGCAGCGCGAGCACGAGAATCTCTCCCGCATCGTCGTCTCCCTCGGCAGCCGCGCCTCGCAGCTGCAGCAGGAGATCGAATCGCTCGCGCGCAAGCAGGGCGACACCGGCGTGGCCGTCGAAGAAGCGCGCCGCCAGCTCGACGAATCGCTCGGCAAGCTGCACGACATCTCCGAGATGCGCGTGTCGCTGGAAGCTGAAGTCGCGGATCTCGACGTGCGCGTGAACGAGTTGCAGACGCGCGCGGTCGCTTCGCGCGAGCAGTGGAACACCGCCAAGAATGCGCTGTTCGAATCGGAGCGCCGTCTCGATCGCGCAAAGTCCGCGTTCGATTTGCTGCGCGAACAGATCTCGCTCGACCTGCACGCCGGCATCGATGCACTGGCCGACGTGGAGCCGCCGAGCGACGACGAATCGCGCGCCAATCTCGAATCGGAAGTGGCCAAGCTGTCGGATCAGATCGAGAAGATCGGACCGGTCAACGTGCTGGCCATCGACGAGCATCAGGAGCTCGAGACGCGCGAGTCGTTCCTGCGCACGCAGCGCGACGATCTCGTGCAATCGATCGACTCGCTGCGCCAGACCATTCGCAAGATCAACCTCACCTCGCGCGAGCTGTTCCGCGACGCCTTCACGCAGGTCAACGAATCGTTCACCGAGATCTTCACCTCGCTCTTCGGCGGCGGCACGGCACGCATGCAGCTGCTCGACGAGGAAGACGTGCTGGAGAGCGGCATCGAGCTCGTGGCGCAGCCGCCGGGCAAGAAGAATCAGTCCATCGCCCTGCTCTCCGGCGGCGAGCGCGCACTCACCGCGATCGCGCTGCTCTTCGCGATCTTCCGTTACAAGCCGAGCCCCTTCTGCATCCTCGACGAAGTCGACGCGCCGCTCGACGAAGTGAACACCGAGCGCTTCGTGCGCCTGGTGCGCGACATGTCGCGCGACACGCAGTTCATCGTCATCACCCACTCGCGCCGCACGATGGAAGCTGCGGACGTGCTGTACGGCGTGACGATGGAAGAAGCGGGTTGCTCGCGACTGGTCTCCGTGAACTTCGCTGAGTTCGAATGACGTCGCGCTGGAGCTTCGCCGCTCCAGCGTGACGTCTCTCACAGCGTTCGCGCCTCCATCAACCGACATTGCGCCTGCGGTCCTGATATCGCCCGAAAAAAGGGACAACGCAGGGGGTGTGCTGCATGGCACACAAGTGGATGTTGGTCTGTGCGTTGTTTGTCTCTCTGTTGTTCTCGTCCTCGGCGGCTGCGCAAGTCGACCTCGGGACGATCGTTCCTCTCGGCAGTAATCTCACGGTGCAGTACGACGAGTTGCAGTCCCTGGCGCAGTACGACGTTCTTCTTCGCGATGAAGAAGGGCAGGTCGTTTCGTTTCTCCGGACCACGGCCGATGCGCGCGGCCGCGTTCCGGAGCAGGTTCTCTTCTACCAATCGGGTGTGGTCGGATGCTCGCGCCGGACGGAAGCGCATCTCGCCCTCCCCTATCGCTTCCGCACGTTCGAGGAAGCCGAGCACGCGCTGGCGGAGCACGTGTTCACCATCGAGCTGTATCGCGCCAGGCTGGACGAGGAGTCTTTGCGCGAAGAGCCGCTGTCCTCGCGGCGCGTGGCGTTCCGCAATACGGGCGCGCCGCTGGTCTATTTCTCCAACGCCGAAGGGTGTCTCCTCAACGGCGTGACGGCCGAGGATGACGTCTTCATCACCGCGCGCGATTTGCCGATGGACGGCGGCGAATTCGCGCTCTACGTCGTGCCCGCGCAGGCGCATTGGGAGACGGCCGATGCGTTCGCGGATGTGCGCAGCGCGGAACCGCAGATCGTGCGGCTCGATGAACGCGAATCGCGATTCACAACGCCGGCGTGGCGCCACGGCGAAATGCACGGCGGCGCCTACGACGTGATCGTCCGCCGCTGGAATCCGGAGCAGCGCCTGACGATCCAACCGGGCGACTGGATCGGCTGGACGGACGATACGGGCATCGTGCTCGAAGATTGGGACGTGAACGGCATCCAGCACGAGCAGATCGCCGGACGCTACCTCACGCACGTGCCGTACTTCGAGCACGTGGACGGCTTCACCACCGGCTCCGACATCTGGGGCGCCATCGATCCGCGCAAGCCGCCGCAGAACAACACCGGCTACGCGGCGTGGTACGTGGTCGATCACCAAAACCTGTGGCAGGACGGCGATGCGCTGCACGACGTCAGCGGTGCCGTGGAAATCGCGCCGGTGAAAGGCGGCTGCATCAACGCCACGCGCACGCTGATCTGGCCGCACGCGAATCCTTCGCAACTCACGCCGGCACAGCCGTCGCGGCTCTACGACGTGGTGCTCGACTTCGGCACGCTCAGTCAGAACGGCGTCTTCACCTCCAACAAACGCTTCGACGCGGGCACCGACATCGTGGACGATCGCGCGCCGGGTGGCTTCGCGCTCATCCTCGATCCGACGCAAAACGGCGCGCACCAAACCGCGAGTTGGGATCTGCCGCAGCAAGGCGTGCCGGCGGACAAGAACTGCACGGTCGACTTGCTCGGCCACACGCTGCAATGGTCGGATCCGCCGTTCTTCGGGAACGACGTCGTAAACGTCGCCTTCGATGACGATGACGAAGCAGCTTTCGGCAGCAAGGAATGGTCTTCGTGCAGCGACAAACGATTCCTCGACATGAGGGCGCGCGTCTGGGCGCCGGTCGTGCCCGGAACGACGACGATCGAAGCCGGCAAGTTTCCGGTGGTCGTGATTCTCCACGGCCAGCAATTCGAACCGTTTTATCCCGGCTACGCCGGCTACGACTGGCTCGGTGACTTTCTGGCGAGCAATGGCTTCATCGTCTACAGCATCGACGGACGCTCCACGCTCAACGCCTCGGATGGCTCGCGCGGCGAGATGATCCGCGAACATTTGCGCAAGCTGGTGAAGCTGAACGCCGCCGGTTCCGGATCGCTGCTCTCGCAACATCTCGATCTCGATCGCGTCACGCTCATCGGGCATAGCCGCGGCGGCGATGCCATCATCGCGGCGGAAGAGTGGGATCGCGTGCAGCCCGACAACACGTACAAGCTGCGCGCACTGATCGCGCTCGCTCCGACGAACACCATCGGCGGTGAGAAGGGCTGGCCGGTCAACCTCGGCGACCATCCGCCGCACCTCCGCAACATCCCCTACCTGGTTTTTCAGGGAAGTTATGACGGCGATACCACTCTGTTCCCTGGCCTCTCCACGTACGACCAGGCGCTGGATCGACGCGCTCCCGGAACTTCCGAGAAGGCGATGGTCTACGTCCTCAAAGCGAACCACAACTGGCTGAACACAGTGTGGGAACAGCTGGAAGGCAATGACTCGAAACAGAACGACGTGATCAGCGCAACGCTGGAGCGCGAGACCGCGAAGGTGTACGTGCGCGCGGCGCTCGAAGCGTGGATCAACGGACGCCGCGAGTACGTCGAGCTGCTGCGCGGCGTGATCCCGAATCCGACGGCGGCGACGGTGGTGGTCGACCATCAGTTCGCGAATTCGCTGATCGTCGACGACACGCAGAACGGCAACGATCCGTACGTCAGCTCATCCAACGGCGCGATCGTGCCGATCGGCTTCCAGAAGGTGGCGACGTGGGAAGGCAAGTACAGCTGGCCGAACGTCGTGAACTACTTCTCGCCGACGAACAGCACGTGGCTGCAGTGGCAACAGGAAGCGACGTACACACTCGAAATCACGAAGGCAGTGGCGATGAAGCTGATGCCGTCCGTGCACGAAGCGCTCGCGCTCCGCATCGGTCAGATCGAAGGGAAGACGAACTGGCCGAACATCGGGAACCTCTGGTTCGAAGTGCGGCTGATCGATGAGAACGGCGCAGCGTCCGATTGGATCGAATCATCGTGGTTCGACACGGTGCCGTTCACGTTCCCCGACGTGAAGGAAGACGTGGGCTCGCCGACGGTGATGTCCATCGTGCGCATTCCGCTGGACGCATTCACCGGATGCAGCAACGTGGACATCACCCGGCTCGCCAAGCTGCAACTCCGCTTCGGAAAGCAAGGCGGCGAAGTGTTGCTCGACGACATCCGATTCACGCCGTAACGCGCAAACAAAAAGAGAGCGGGCGCGCCATGCGCCCGCTCTCGATGGATCGACAGCGAAAGAGAAAAAACGCGTTACGCCGATTTGGCGATCAGCGGCACGATCACGACGTCGCCGTTGGCGTGCGTGATCAGGCGGAAGATCGACGTATCGGAAAGATCGGCGAGCTTCGACTCTTCACCGCAGCGCTTGCATTCGCCGGTGGCCGGCGCGGCGCCGATGGGCACGAAGTGGAAACGCTCCTTGCGGCAGTTCTCGCAAAGCTCGCGCAGCACGTCGTAATTGATCAGAGACAAACGTTGCTTCGACATCAGACACCCCTCTCCAGGATGCCGCGGATTCTAGGGCCGCAGCGGCGGCTCTTCTGTGAGCAGGATCACGCCGCGCGTAAAAAGCCACGCCACGACCAAACCTGTGATCGCGGAAGCGGTGACGTCGGATGCCCAATGCCGAAAGGCCAGAATCCGCGCCAATCCGACCGATGCCGCGAGCAGCGGTGCGGCGATACGCAGCGTGAGATTGCGCGACGCAAACAGCAGCACGCCCGCCAGTGCGAACGCGCCGACGGTGTGGCCGCTCGGGAATGACGTCGATGAACCGGGCGCGTAGTGCGAAGGCCCGAGCCACAGTTCCGGACGCGCGCGGCCGACCAGCAGCTTGATGAGATTCGCCAGCAATCCCGCGCCGACTCCTGCGCCGCCCATGGCGATCGCATATGCGACCCAGCGCCGCTCCGCGTACGCAATGCCGGCGACGAGAAAGAAGATCACCACCATGGCCGGATTCATCCCGCCGCCGAAGCGATTCACGATGCGGATGATGTCTTCCGTCGTATCGGATTGAATCGCTTCCGCCCACGCCAGCACGCGCGCGTCGGCGAAGAGCCAGACCAGCGCAGTGACGATCGCGCCGCCAAGCAGCGCCGCGATTGCGCGCAGCCACTCGCCGCGACGGATGCGAATCGCGCGCAGTTGCCGCAGCGGTTCGCGGATGTCGCGCGACTCCGCGCCGCTGACGATCGCGATGAGCAGCAAGCCCGCGAGGCACCAGAAGACGACGTCCCATGACGGCGCTTCGCGGCCGAGGAAGGAGAGATCGTCGATCGGGAGATCGCGATCGAGCCAGAGGCGGTTGGACGAGACGATCGGCGACGGCCAGAACACCGACAGCACGAGCAGCGTGAGAAACGCGGCACACGCGTAACGGCGTTTAGCGACGCGCGTCACTCGGTGACGCTCATCGATAGACATCGAACCACTTTCCGATCATCCGCAGCTCGCCCACTTTGCGATATTGCGAGACGTCGATGCGCTGCGTGTCT
>DASSMK010000280.1:0-4412 GCA_035688915.1 Thermoanaerobaculia bacterium | reverse complement strand
CCCAGAGCTCGGCCGCCAAGGCGGCCGCCTTGGCCGAATCGCTGCTGCGCGCCGCCGCGCCGGAGACGAACTTCTCCTTCATCTGCGCCATGACGTCGGCCTTCTTCTTGCCCATCGCCTTGCGCAGCGTGTCCGCCTCGGCCATGGTGAAGCCGGCCACGGCCACGGCGATCAGCATCACCTGCTCCTGGTAGACGATGACGCCGTACGTCTCCTCCAGGATCGGCTTGGTCTCGGGCAGGATGTACTTGATCTTCTTGCGGCCGAGCTTGCGCTGGATGTACTCCTCGACCATGCCGACCGACAGCGCGCCCGGCCGGTAGAGGGCGTTGAAGGCGGCGAGGTCCTCGAACTTCTCGGGCCGCGCCCGCCGCAGCAGGTCGGTCATGCCGCGCGACTCGAACTGGAAGATGCCGCTCGTGCGCCCCTCGCAGAAGAGCCGGAAGACCTCGGGGTCGTCGAGCGGCACGTTGTCGAGGTCGAGGTCGATCCCCTGCTGGCGCAGGATGCGGACGGCGTCGTCGATGACGGTGAGCGTGCGCAGGCCGAGGAAGTCCATCTTCACGAGGCCCATCTTCTCGACGACGCGCATGTCGAACTGCGTCACGATTTCATCGCGGTTCGTGCGGTAGAGCGGCACGTAGTTCGTGACCGGCTCGGGCGTGATCACGACGCCGGCGGCGTGCATGCCGGCGTGGCGCGAGAGCCCTTCCAGCTTCTCGCCGATCTCGACGATCTTCTTCACTTCCTCGTCGTTCTTGATCGCCTCGGCGAGCTGCGGCGAATCCTTCTTCGCGTCCGTGAGCGTGACGCCGGGGCCGCCCGGAATCATCTTGGAGATCTTGTCGACGAAGCCGTACTGATGGCCGAGGACGCGGCCGACGTCGCGCACGACCGATTTCGCGGCCATCGTTCCGAACGTGATGATCTGCGCGACGTTCTCTTCGCCGTACTTTTTGCGAACGTAGTCGATCACTTCGCCGCGGCGATTCATGCAGAAGTCGAGATCGATGTCGGGCATCGAGATGCGCTCGGGATTGAGGAAGCGCTCGAAGAGGAGGTCGTAATCGAGCGGATCGACGTTCGTGATCTCGAGCGCGTACGCGACGAGCGAACCTGCGGCGGAACCGCGGCCGGGGCCGACCGGGATGCCGTGATCCTTCGCGTATTTGATGAAGTCCCAGACCACCAGAAAGTAGCCGGGAAACTGCATGTTCTTGATGATGTCGATCTCGCGCTCGAGGCGGTCCCAATACTCCTTCACCTCATGCTTCTTGCGCTTGGCGACGAAGAGATGCGCCATGGCGTTGAGGCGCTTTTCGAGACCGGCGCGCGCCACTCTCGCGAAGTGGTCGGCGAGCGTGGAGCCGTCCGGCACCGGGAACTTCGGGAGGAAGTGGCCTTTGACGTCGAGCGACATGTTCACGCGCTCGGCGATGCGCATCGTGTTGTCGGCGGCTTCGGGGTAATCGGCGAAGACGCGGCGCATCTCCTCCGGCCCTTTCACGTAGAAATCGTCGGAGTAGAACTTCATCCGCTTCTCGTCGGAGAGCGTCTTGCCGGTGCCGATGCAGAGCAGGACTTCGTGCGCGAACGAGTCGGATTTGTCGAGGTAATGCGAGTCGTTCGTGCCGACCAGCTGCAGGCCGACTTCGCGGCCGAGCTGCGCCATCATCGGCACGATCTTCTGCTGGTCGGGGATGCCGTGATCCTGAATCTCCAGGAAAAAATTGTCGGGGCCGAGGATCTCGCGATACGCGAGAGCGGCATCTTTCGCTTTCTGCAGGTTGCCGTTGGCAAGGCTCTGCGAGACTTCGCCTTTGAGGCAGGAGGAGAGAACGATCAGCCCTTCGCGATGTTCGCGCAGGAGGTCTTTGTCGATGCGCGGCTTGTAGTAGAAGCCTTCGGTATACCCGGCGGAGACGAGCTTGACGAGATTGCGGTAACCGGTGTCGTTCTGCGCGAGGACGATGAGGTGGTTGTTCGCGCCGGCGTCGGCCTGCCCATCTTCGACTCCCGCCTTGTCGAAGCGCGAGCCGTACGCGACGTACATCTCGCAGCCGATGATCGGCTTGAGCCCCTCCTTCTTCATGGCGTTGTAGAACTCGACCGCGCCGAACATGTTGCCGTGATCGGTGATGGCGCACGACTGCATGCCGAGCTTCCCGACACGCTTCGCCAGATCCTCGGGCCGCGTCGCGCCGTCGAGCAGTGAGTATTCGGTATGAAGATGGAGATGAGCGAAGGACATGAGGGTCTCAACGAAGGATAGCGGCTCGCAGCCGGAACGTGGCACATGGGGATGTGCACTCCCCTGCGCACGCGGCGCTTCTCTACGATTCGTGGAGCGTGGGCGTTACTGGCCGGGTTGGAGAACGACCTCGACGTCGCCAGTGGGCGTGAGCTGCAGCCCTTTCATCCCTCGCGCGCGAATGTCGACTGGCTCCTCCGCCACACCTTCGAACACGAAGCGGCCCTCGCCATCCGTTCGCGCGACGCGCGGCGCGGCTTCGTACTCCGGGATCAGAATCACTTCGACGCCGCGCTTCGCTTCGGACAGCCGGCCGCGGATCGTAAGTCCGCGCTGCAGCTCGAACGTTCCGGCGTCGACGTTTGCGCCCTCGGTGGCTGTGCAGACGACCTTCGGCTGCACGGCGTACGGCGCGAAGGGTTCGGTTTTCGGATAGACGAAGTATTCGAAGCCGGGCGGCAAACCGGTCTTCACGAAGCGGCCGTCCTCGTCGGTTCCGATCTCGTCGACGCCCATGTACGTCTCCGCGGCGCGCCACTTCTGGACGAACCCGACTGCGGCACCAGCGACCGGCTTCCCCTCTTTCATCACGCGGCCGAACACGGTCGTGCCGTAGCCGAGGCGGATGGTGCGCAGTTCACCCGGCACGAGCTGCGGCTCGATGGCACGCGCGAAATTGCGCGCGTCGATGCGAACGTCGAGCGTCGTTCCGGGAAGCGTGCGCAGCGCGAACTCGCCATGCTCGTTCGTCACCGACAGCGGATCGACTCCCGGAATCTTGCCGAAGCCCGCACGCGTCTTCTCGCGCACCGCCTGCGGCGTCACGCTGGCGCCGACGACGAGCTTGCCGTCCGGATCGACGACGCGGCCGCGCACGATGTTGCCTTCGCTCACGCGCTTCTTCATCGTGACCGTGAGCGCACCGTGTCGCGGATCGACGTCCGACGCGAGCGCGGGTTCGTATCCCTCGGCCACAGTGAGCAGCCGGAAGACGAGCTTGTCGTCAACGGCTGCGATGCGGAACTCGCCGTTCGCGGCCGTCGTCTCGCGCTTCCCGCAATCGCGCCAGCACGACGGGCAGAGCGCACTCACGCCGATGCGCGGCTTCGCTTCATAAACACTGACCGTCGCCTTAGGAATCGCGGCGCCGGAGTCATCGACGACGCGGCCGGAAATGGCGTTCGTCTGCGCGAAAACGGGAAGCGAGAACGCGAGCACCACGAGCAGCTTTCGCATTGCTGATCGGACGATCGCACGGCGGCAAAAGTTTTGAGTCATGCCGCAGCGAGCGCGGCCTTCATCAGAACGACGCGCGTTTCGAAACCGGTGGCGGCGGTGAACGGCTGCCGCTCCGTTTCCGCAAAGCCTTGCGCGCGCCAGAAACGCTCCGCGCGCGGATTCGTCTCGAGCACCGCCAGCCACAGCGTGTGCGCGTCTTGCGCGACGAGCCATTCGCGCAAGGCATCCATGACGCGACTGCCGAGGCCTCGGCCACGCGTGGCGGGATCGAGGAGCAACAGGCCGAGCCACCATTCGTTCGGCTTCGGGTAATCGCGAAAGATGTCGATCGCGCCGATGATGGCGCTGTCGCTGCTGATGATGAAGGAGAACTTGTCCGCGAAGTCACGGCCGGCCGGCACGACGGTCAGCGAGTGCTCCGCGGCCTCGGGTCGCGTCGGCTCGCCTTCTTCGAGCAGCATGTAATCGGAGCAGCGCTCGAACAGCGGCTGCACGCGCGCCGCATCGGCAGGGCCGACGCGTTCGATCGTGTAGCCAACGACGGCCAGCGAGGTCACGGATGAACGACAGTACACTACTGGTGCACGGCATCTGAATGGATCTACAGAGTCTGTTCGGCGGGCCACGTTCGCCTCGATGGTCTACTCAAGGTCACGATTGACGTCGCGGCTTAACCCGCTTATCATCCGCGCCGCGTCCAACCGCAAATAACAATTCGCCGGTCGCCCCTGCGGCGCCCTCAGGAGCCGTAAGTGCGATTCCCCGCATTCGCTGTCGCCGTCTGTCTGCTCGTCGTTCCGCTCTGTGCTACCGCTGCGGCTGCTGCTCCGGCGCTGCAGTTCGCCGCGGACGGCATCATCGTTCGTGGCGTCACGCCGAAAGCCAGCGTCTACATCTTCGGCATCGCGCGCGAAGCGAACGG
>DASSMK010000279.1:0-8046 GCA_035688915.1 Thermoanaerobaculia bacterium | reverse complement strand
GGGCGCCCCCGCCCGCCGGGTTTAGCGTGAGACTTCGGCGGGCGAGGGCTCGCGAAAGTCTGACGTTAACCCCGGCGGGCGAGGGCGCCCGCCGCTCCAACGGCAGCGCGAGTGGCGGTCAGCTTGCTTTCTGGAGGCGCTGGTCGTCGACGATGCGGCCGTCGAACAGCGAGACCTGCCGCTCGGCGCGCTCGGCGAAGCGCGGATCGTGCGTCACCATCACGATCGTGCTGCCTTGCGCGTGCAGCGTGTCGAGCAGGTCCATCACCAGCCGCGCGTTCTTCGAATCGAGGTTGCCGGTCGGCTCGTCCGCCAGGAGCACTTTCGGTTTGCCGACCAGTGCGCGGGCGATGGCGATGCGCTGCTGTTGGCCGCCGGAGAGCTGCGCCGGATAGTGATTGCGGCGCTCGGACATGTTCACTTTTTCCAGCGCTTCCAAAACGAGGTCGCGGCGCTGATTGCGCGTCAGATCGGTGCGGAACGTGAGCGGCAGCTCGACGTTTTCGAACGCGCTCATGTCTGCAATCAGATTGAAGGCCTGGAAGATGAAGCCGATGTCGCGATTGCGCACGCGCGCCTGTTCGGCGGCCGGTAGCGCGGTCACTTCGTCGCCGTGCAGAAAGTATTTGCCGCTCGTCGATGAATTGAGCAGGCCCATGACGGAGAGCAGCGTCGATTTGCCGCAGCCGGACGGGCCGCTGATCGAAACGTACTCGCCTTCATCTATGACGAGCTGCACGTCGTCGAGCGCGGTCGTTTCCATTTCGTCGGTGTGAAAGACCTTGCGGATGGCCTGGAGATCGATGAGGTGCTTTGCGTTCATGGTGCGCTCCAATCAGTCGGCTATTCGTAACGAAGCGCGTCGCCCGGTTCGAGAGCGAGTGCTTTGCGGGTGGGAAGGTAAGAAGCGGTGAAGATGACCGCGGCCATCAACACGACGACGGCGAGCGTGGCCGGCACGATGTCTTCGAGAATGTTAGTGATCGCTTTACTGAGCGCGGGCATGACCATGAGCCCGAATGCGAGGCCGATCACCGCGACGCTCAGATAGAGCGCGCCCTGGCGCAGGAACATCGACGTGGCGCGCAGCGGCGTGGCGCCGAGGGCGCGGCGGATGCCGACTTCCTGCGTGCGTTGGGCGACGGAGCGGCTGATCAGGCCGAACAATCCCGACGCCGCGAGCAGCGCGGTAATCAGCGCGATGCCGATGAAGACACGCGTCATGGCGGGATAGGAGAGATTGATCGCTTCGATGTAGTCATGGAGCGCTTGCAGGTTGTGCAGTGGCAGGTCGCGATCGACGCCGAATGCGGCGGCACGCAATGCCACCACGCTTTCTTTCTGCGCGGCGTTGGGCAGCTTCACAATGAGGTGGAAGCTGGCAGGGATCTCCTGACGCAGCGGGCGGTACAGCGCGCCGAGCTCCGCGTCGGGACGATAGGGAGCGCCGCGTACGGCGGAGACGACGCCGACAATCGTCAGCCACGGCGCGTCATCGGCGGTGTTGATGCGCACGCGTTTGCCGATGGCGTTTTCGTTCGGCCAGTAGCGCGCGGCCATGTTTTCGTCGACCACGGCCACGCGCTGGGAATCGCGATTGTCGCTGCTGTCGAAGAGGCGGCCGGTGCGCAAGCCGATGTTGAGCACATTGAAGTAATTCGCGGAGACGGTGGTCACCGGAAGCGTTAGCGCGCCTTTGTTATCGCCGCCTTCACGTGTTTCGATCGTTGCGGCAAGCCGCGCTGGACGCGTGGGCGGCGCCGTCATGAACGCGACCTTCGCGCCGGGGACTTTGCGTTCGATGGCGGCGGAGAGCTCGTCCCAATAGCGGAGGCGCTGCGCCGGCTGCGCGTAACGTTCGTCGAAATCCGTCGGATCGGTCGAGAGCAGCACGTTCGCCGTGTCGATGCCGTTCGGCTTCTTCACTTCATTGTGAATGGCGTTGACGACGTTGCCGCACATGACGAGCACGAAGCAGGAGATGACGACCTGCAGGCCGACCAGCAACGCCACGCTCTTGCTGCTGCCTCGCGACGTGGCGCCTTTGCCGCTGCCGGCCAGCACGGCCGCTGCGTCCTGTCGCGCCACGCGCCACGCGGGAACGAGCGTGCTGAGAAGCCAGACCGCGATGGCGGACACGATGGCGATCACCAGATCGAACGGCTGCATCTCGGGCAGGTTCGTAGAGCGCCCGTGCGCGAGGATGCGCGAGCCGAAGCTGTCGATCGTGTGCGTCCAATAGACGCCGAGCGCCGCCAGCGCATAACCGGCGATCAGGCCGAGCGCCACAATGAGCGCGGTTTCGACGAGGCATTGGCGCAGAAGCCGCTGGCGCGACGAGCCGAGCGCGCTGCGCAGAGCGAGCTCGCGGCTGCGCTCGAGCAGGCGCGCGAAGAAGACCATGCTGATGTTGACGCAGCCGAGAAGGAGCACGGCGCCGGCCATGACACCGATCATCATCACGATCGGCGTGACGCCATGCGTGAACATGCGATAGCCGGGAATCAGTTCCACACGGCGCGTGGCATTGAAGAGCCGCGGATAATCGCCATTGACGCGCGCAATGGTGCTCTTCATTTCATTGAGGATGGGCTGGATGGTCTGGCCTTCGCGCAGCACGATCAGCGGATAGACGATCAACCCGGAATCCTGCGGCCGCGCGAGCTTCTGCCAATGCAGCGGCATCCACACTTCGAAATCGTCGAAGGCCAGGTAATCCTTCGGCAGGACGCCGATGATCTGCACGTTCGTCGCGTTCATGCGCGCCGTTCTGCCGATCACATTGAGGTCGCCGCCAAAGTAGTGCTGCCACGTTTCGTAGCTGATGACGGCCACTGGCGCGGTGCCGGGCTGGCCATCAGTAGCGGCCAGCGTGCGGCCGAGCATGGGGACGGTCGTGGCGGCGAGAAGGCGAGGGGAGATCAGGCCGCCGCGCAGGCTGGTCGTGGCTTGTCCTTCGCTCAATACGACGCTTTGATCGGCGAAGGCGCCGAGGATGTCGGCGGTGCGATTGTGCTCGACGATCTGTTGCCAGGTGTAGAGATCGACGCTCGGCCGGGCACGGGACGTGGCGTCGGCCGCGAGCTGCACGCTGTACCAGCGTTCGGAGCCCGGAAAGCCGAGCGGCTTCAATGATTGGCTGTAGACCACGGCGTAGGTCCAGATGGCCAGGCCGACGCTCAGTGCCACGACGCTCGCGCACATCAGAGAGCAGCCCCACGATTTGGTGAGCAGGCGCCACGCGTATTTCACATCGAACCAGAGACTCATTGTCGGCTCCCTATTTCAGAAGGATTCGCTGTTCGTTTTGCCATTCGCCGATTTCGGAGGTGATGATGCGATCGCCCGCGTGCAGGCCTTCCAGTACCTGCATGGCATTGAGCGACACCCTCCCCGCACGAATGGTCGTGCGCGTGGCGTAATGACCTTCGGGATCGAGCTTGTAGACGGAAATTGCGGCGTCGTTCTTCACATACGCGGGCTTGCCGACATAGAGCGTGTCGGCGACGCGGGAGACGTAGATCGTCCCCTCGACCTGCAATTGCGGACGCGCGCCAGATGGCACCGCGCCGGTGAGCTCCACGTCCACAATCACAGTGCCGTCGGTGACGCCGGGATCGACGCGCGTGACGATGCCGTCGACGAGTCCATTGCGCGTGTCAATGACGACCTTCTGGCCGGGCAGGACCTGCGTGGCTTCGCGCGCCGGAACTTTCAGTTCGGCATAGAGCTGATCCTGCCGCGCAATGCGGCCGATCGGACTGCCGGGCTGCAATTGCTGGCCCGCTTCGACGTCGATGGCCTGCACCATGCCATCGATTGCGGCGACGACGTGCAGATCGGCGGCCTGGCTGCGAGCGCGTTCCAATGCCCGTGCGAGCTGCGCCACGCGCGAACGTTTGACGGCGAGCTGCACCTGCACGTTGTCGCGCAGTTTCTGCAACCGGCTCGATTCGATGACGAACGTTTGGCGCAATTGTTCGAGGTCGAGCTGGGAGCGGCGCGCTTCAATGCCGGAGATCAAACCTTCGTGCGCCAGCGTGGCGTCGGCTTCCGCCTTTTCTTTCGCTTTCTCCGTATTGAAGCGAATTTGCGTCAGCACGACCTCCTGATTCATCAGGTTCGTCTGCAGTTCGGCTTCCGCGGATTGCAGTTCCGCCACTGCCCCTTCCCACGCCGATTGCGCTTCTTCGGCGCTGGCAGTGAGCTGCGGATTGGCGAGCTCCACGAGCACATCGCCGGCATGCACGACCGCTCCCGCTTTCAGGTCGGCTTTGGCAACGCGGCCCGGCACCTGCGCCGCGACCTGCTCGACGCGCTTCGACAGCAGCTGTCCGTCCGCGCCGACTTTCACTTCCATTGTTCCGCGCTGCACTGTTTCGATGCTGACCGTGCTCTTGTCGACGCGGCGCGTGCGAAAGTCGATGCTGGCCAGCATGGCGCCCGCGCCGGCAAGCGTCACCAGCGCCACAGCAACGAGAACGACGACTTTGATGCGCGACCGGTCTGGCTTTGTTCGTAGACGATCCATGGGCACTCCGTTGCGAAAACGGCCGGAAAACTGCGTGAATTGGTTAGGGGAGCGCTACCGGATCAAATCGGCTCGCGTTTTCGTCGCAAGCGGATCGCGGCGCTCAAAAAGAATACCGAGAGGATCAATCCGCACCAGAGCGCAGGCGTGGTGAGGAATCGAATCGGCGTCAGATGCGAGACGCTGTCGAGCATGATTTTCGGATTGTGCTGGAACGCCACAGTCATCGCGCCGGCGAAGCGGTTTTTGATGAAGCGGCCAAAGTAGTCGCTGCCGAAAGCCATCCGCTCCAGCATGCCGATGACGAACACCGGCAGGAACGCCCAAAGGAATGGCGTCCGCTTCGCCCACGCGGAAATGAGCAGGAACCAGCAGTACACCGGCGCGAACCAGAGCGCATGCACGGTCAGGCCGTAAATCATGATGACCGGCTCCTGCATCACGCGGTACTCGCGCCACAAAATCGCGGGATTGAACCCGCTCGCGATCATGGTCGACGTGCTGACGAACAGCAGGATGGTCGTGACGATGAGACTGAGCGCGTACGCGAACAGCGGAAGCACGACGAGCGGAATGCTGGCCTTGGCAAGTACGGATGTGCGATCCGATACCGGCAGCGATTTCCAGAAGAGAATGCTGCGATCGCGGCGCTCGCCATAAAGCGCGTCGAGCGCATAGAAGAAGCCGACGATGAAGCAGGTCAGCATGATCGGCGCGGGCGCGATGCTAAACGGTTTCACCAGCACGTTGTGCCGTGCCACGGGATCGAGCGGCAGCCGGTTGAGCGTCCGCGGCAGCAGGATCGAATTCATCATCGTGGCGAAAAAAACCAGCGTGGTCACGATGAGCGGCGCGAGATACAGCGAGCGGTTTTCCCACACTTCGCGCCGCACGGACCAGTAGAACGGCCGCGTGGGCTGCAGCACGGGAGCGGGGACGTGGTCGATCGGAAATTCGGTGACGTTTTGCGAATCGGTAGTCATCGGCTCATTCCTTGTGAGCTGCGGCTCATGACGGCCACGAACAGATCGGCAATCGCGGGCGTGCGCACTTCGCCCAATGCGGCCAGCTGCTGCCGGTCGGCGCGATCGAACAACAGAATGCTCCGGCCGAATACCTGTCGTTCGTGAATCGGCTGTAATGACCGCGCCGCGGCGATGTTCTCCGGATTCACCATCACTTCCGCATAGCGCGTTTCGAAATCTTCCATGCTGCATTCGAAAACCGCGCGCCCGCGATCGATGAACAGCACGTCGGTGAGCACATCCTGGATCTCGTCGATCTGATGCGTGGTGACGACGATGGTGCGCTGCCGGTCGAAGTAATCATTGAGCAGCGAGTCGTAGAACTGCTTGCGCACCAGAATGTCCAGGCCGAGGGTCGGCTCGTCGAGGACGAGCAACTTCGCGTCAATGGCCATGACCAGCGCGAGATGAAGCTGCGTGACCATGCCTTTCGACAATTCGCGCACTTTGCTGGTGTGCCTGATGTTGGTGCGGCTGAGGAAGTGCTCCGCTTTGGCGCGATCGAAGCGCGGGTGCACGCCGGCCACGAAATCGATGGCATTCGAGACGCGCATCCACCTCGGCAGCACCGCTACATCCGCAATGAACGACACGTCGCGCATCAATGCATCGCGCTCCGTCCATGGATCGCGTCCTAGCACTTTTAATTCGCCGTCATAGCGGGTGAGGCCGAGGATGGCGTTGAGGGCGGTGCTCTTGCCGGCGCCGTTGGGTCCGACGATGCCGAGGATGCGGCCTTCTTCGACGCGCAGATCGATGCCGTCGAGCGCGACGGTGCTCGCGCCGTACGTCTTCCGCAAACCCCGCGCTTCAATACACGTCGTCACCGCTCCTCCTCGGCCGTCTTCGCCATCCCCAGCGCGAGCAGTTCTTCGGCGTTGAGGCCGAGGCGCTGGATGGTGGCGTAGATGCGGGGCCATTGTTCGGCGAGGAACTTCTGCCGTTCGGCGTCGAGCAAGAGATTGCGCGCGCCCGGTTTGATGAACATGCCGCGGCCGCGCTTCGACTCGACGAGCTCTTCGTCGACGAGTTGCTGGTAGCCCTTGAGCACCGTGATCGGATTCACGCGGTACTCGGCGGCTACGTTGCGGACGGACGGCAGCGGATCGCCTTCGTTCAGAACGTTGTCGAGGATCATCGCCACGATCCGATCCCGCAGCTGTCGGTAAATGGGCTGGCTGTCATTCCACTCTCGGTCCATTTGGGTTCGTTTGCCTGAAGGGACGCCCGTTGCGTCCTAGGTGTTATAGTTAACTACAACACCTAATCACATGGCAAGAAGTTTTTTGAAATCGGGGTCGATGAACCGGCGTATTGAATTATGTAGGTAGGGAAAAGTCTCCTTCGTGGCCCTCCTTCAGCGAACCCACCAATCAGGAGGAGGCTGACCATGTCCGCACCCGGAGCTCGTCGTCTCGTGCCCTCCCTTCTACTCGTCGTGGCCATCACAGCCACGGTCGCGCTGGCGCAGGAGCCGGCCATCACGCCGAAATCGACGGTCGAGCAGTCGCAGATCGAGCAGGGGAAAGTGCCGCTGCCGATGCTGCTTCGTTCCGGGCAGCGCTTCTTCACCACGCCGTATCAGCCGTACAACGCCGCCACGAAATCGGGTGATGGCTACGGCGAAGGACCTGTCTTCGATGCGGCCAGCGGCAAGTTCGTTTCGCAGTCGCCGCAGGGCAACAACGGCGGCCTCTACGCCACGGCCGGACCGCGCTGGTACGAGAAGGTCGTCTTCTATCGTGGCGCGCAGGTGGGCTGGCCGTTCCTTCGTTTGAACGGTCTCGATTCGCAGAGCTGCTTCGAGTGTCACAACTCCATCGGCAACTACGACGTACCGGTCTCGCAGGGCGGCGGCACAACGCGCAAGCCGGGCGCGGTCGGCGGCTCCGCCGGCTCGAACTCGAACGCGTACATCAATCCCGGCTTTCCGAATCCGCTCACGTATCTGGTGCGCAATCCGCCGCACGTGTTCGGCACCGGCTACACGCAGACGCTTGCCGATGAGATGACGAGCGAGCTGCAGATGCAGGTGATGGCGGCGCGCAACGCGGCGCGCGCGAAACCGAACGTGCGCCAGACGCAGGCGCTCACGGCGAAAGGTTTGAGCTTCGGCACGTTCGCCACCACGTACAGCGGCACCGGCGCCGCCGGCTCGTTCATCAACTGCAAAGATGTGTGCGATCCGGGCGGCCTCACGCCGTATGCGCCGCCAGCCGGTTATGTCGACGACATGACTGCCGTGACGGGCGTTTCGTGCGACATCGTGGTGCGGCCGTTCCAGTGGAAGGGGATTGCCTCGAGCATCCGGCACTTCGTGCGAGACGCGCTGGACTTTCATCTCAGCATGCAGGCGGTCGAAAAATATGGAGATCTCGACTGCGATCTGGACGGCAAGCACAACGAGATGACGCTGGGCAACGTCTCGGCGCTCACGTCATTCGTCACCATGTCGCGCCCGCCGCAGCAGGCCAATATGAACGATCCCTC
>DASSMK010000278.1:0-11459 GCA_035688915.1 Thermoanaerobaculia bacterium | reverse complement strand
AACGAGCAGCGCGGGAAACGCTATTTGCGGCTCAGGTAATCGATCGCCACTCGCGACAACGCACGCACGCCGAGCTCCAGCCCACTCTCATCGACATAGAACAGAGGCGAGTGATTCGACGCCGCCTGCTCGGCCGTTCGGTCGGGCGGGCGCGTGCCGAGCCAGAAGAACAGGCCTGGTACTTTCTGCTGGAAAAACGAAAAGTCTTCAGCGCCGAGAACGGCATTCACGACGGCCACGTTGCGCTGGCCGGCCACGCGCTCGAGCGTCGGCGCCATCTGCTCCGTCAGCGCCGGATTGTTGAACGTGATCGGATAGCCGCGATCGATCGTGACCGTCGCTGTTGCACCGGCGGCGGTGGCGATGTTCTCCGCGGTCTTGCGAATGCGCGCGTGGATGTCGTCGCGCATCGCTGCATCGAGCGAGCGGATCGTGCCGAGCATTTCCACTTCGTCCGGAATGATGTTGTTGCGCACGCCGCCGCGGATCGCGCCGATCGTCACCACGGCGGGTGCGAGCGTCGCGTCGAGCTGGCGGCTGACGATGGTTTGCAGGCCGAGCACGATCTGCGACGCGGCCACGATCGGGTCGACGCCGAGCCAGGGATACGCGCCGTGCGTCTGCTTGCCGCGCACGACGATCTTCAGCGTGTCGACGGCGGCCATCATGCCGCCCGATTTGTATGCGATCTCGCCGACCGGAAAGCGCGACGTCACGTGCAATCCGAAGATCGCGTGCACCGTCGGATCCTCGAGCGCGCCTTCCTTGATCATCAGTTCCGCGCCGCCTTCTTCACCTTCCGGTGCGCCTTCTTCGGCCGGCTGGAAGATGAACTTCACGGTGCCGGGGATTTCGTCGCGCATGCTCGCGAGAACTTCGGCGGTGCCGAGGAGGATGGCGACGTGGGCGTCGTGCCCGCAGGCGTGCATCACGCCCACTTCCTGCCCGTTGTACGTCGTGCGCACTTTGGAGGCGAACGGCAGATCAACCTGCTCCGTCACCGGCAGAGCGTCCATGTCCGCGCGCAGCGCAACGGTGCGGCCGGGCTTTCCGCCGCGGAGCAGGCCGATCACGCCGGTGTGTGCGACGCCGGTGCGCACTTCGATGTTCAGCGCGCGCAGCCGTTCCGCGACGATCTGCGCGGTGCGCGTTTCGCGGTTGCCGAGCTCCGGATGCTGGTGGATGTCGCGCCGCGTTTCGATCACCTTCGAGGCGACGCGATGCGCGCCTTCATCGATCCGTTTGTCGAGCGCGGGAGAAGCGGCGAAAGCAGTCATGGCAAACACCTCCAGCAGGATGGAGAAAACGAGCGAGCGGCGCATGCGCGGGATTGTATGGCGTGCGCGCGTCAGCGCCGCGGCACCGCGTTGCGCAGCGCTTCCGCGCGATCGATCAGCTCGCGAAACCACTCCGCAAAGTTCGGCTCGTTCTTTTCGATGGCCAGCGCGTGCGTGCGCTTCGCCATCTGCAGGAACTGCTCGATGAACGTGCGCAGCTCATCGCGATTGCCCATCAGCATCAGCGTGGAGGACTGGCTTTCCAGCGCCTGCAGCGCCTGCAGCGCTTCCGCATATTCGTTGCTGAAATACGCGAACGGATCGAGGGACGGATCGCTCATAGTGGCTGGTTGGGCTCGGTGCTGATTCCGGGCCAGATGATAGACGCAATATGCCCTTTCGCATCGGCATCATCGCTGACACTCATGGAGCGATTCATCCGCGCCTGGCGGAGGTCTTCGCGCGCGTCGATCACATCGTGCACGCGGGCGACGTCGGCGGCGAGCCTGTGCTCGACGCGTTACGCGCGCTCGCGCCGGTCACGTTCGTCGCGGGCAACAACGACGACGCGAGCGGCTACGAGATCCAGCGCTTCGCGCTCAGTGGATTGCGCATCCTGCTCACGCACATCCTGCCGCGTCCGCGCAAGCTGCACCGCGGCGTCGCGGAATCGCTGCGGCGCGATGCGGCGGACGTGGTCGTGTTCGGCCACAGCCATCTGCCGCACGATGAAGTCATCGACGGCGTGCGCTTCTTCAATCCTGCCAGCGCGGGGCCGCGCCGGTTCGACTATCCGGTCTCGGTCGGTCTCTTCGAAAAGAAAAACCGCGAGTGGACCGCCATGCACATCGCGCTCGATGAACGTTCCGTCGCGGCGCTGCAGAAGCGGATGAATCAGCTCGCATGAAACGCGTTCCTTACGATTTTCCGCTCCGTAACGCCGCGCCGCGGCGCCATCTCTAGACTGAGGTCCTCGTGTCCAAACTCATCCTCGCTCTCATCGTCTTCGTGTCGTTCGTCCCCGCATTCGCGCAGGAAGTGCCGCGCATCGGCGAAGTCATCGACGTGACCGTCGCCAACGTCGACGTCGTCGTCACCGACCGTTCCGGCAAGCCGGTGCGCGGATTGACCAAAGACGACTTTCAGCTCTTCGAAAGCGGGAAACCGCAGACCATCACGCATTTCTCCGAATTCACGTCGCGCGGCGACGCGACTGCCGCGCAAAGCGACGCCACGCCGCGCCCTCCGCGCACGATGGTGATCTTCGTCGATCGCACCACCATTCGCGGCCCCGAGCGCGCGCGCTTTTTCGACGAAGTGAAGAAGCTCGTGCGCAACACGATCGAAGCCGGCGATCAGGCCGCGGTGGTCTCGTGGTTCTGGGGTGTGCGCACGCGCTGCGAGCTGACGGACAACGTGGCCAAGCTCGAACAGACGCTCGACGTCATCGCCAAAGAGCCGCCGTACATCGAATCCGATCAGCAGATGGCCATCGCCACCGAGCGCGAGATGGTGGCGGAAGCGGTCGATCCGAAAGGTGCCGGCTCGAGCGGCATCGGCATCAGCGCCACGCAGGGCGACTCCGCCACCCGCGCTCTTCTCGAGATGCGCCAGAAAGCCCGCGCCCTCGGCGCCATCATGAAGTCGATGGCCGGCGCGGACGGACAGAAGATCGTCGTGTTGGTCAGCCATCGCTTTTCCACCATGGCCGGCGCCGAATATCTGCGCGGCGCGGGTCTCATGCAATCGCGCCAGTTCGCCGCGGATCGCGAGATCGGCTCCGTGATCGAAGCCGCCAATCGCAACGGCGTCACCGTCTACGCCATTCATCCTGAAACCGTGACGTTCGATGCGCAGGAAACGGCGTCGTACCGCGGTCCGCAGTCGACCGCCGCGCGCGGCGCCGCGCTGGCCGTGAACGAATCACGCGCTCTGGAAGAAGTGGCCGAGCGCACCGGTGGCGTGGCTGCATGGGGCATCGGCGGCGTGACGAAAGCGATGCAGCAGCTCGATGAAGATCTCGACAGCTACTACTCCCTCGGCTACGAGCCCGCCAAGGACAGCGACGGCCGCCACCAGATTTCCGTGAAGCTGAAGAACGGCGGCGGCTACCGCGTGCGCATCCGCAGCGAGATCGTGACGCGTCCGCCCGACGTGCAGCTGCGCGATCGCGTCATCGGCAGCCTCTTTCATCCGGCGCATGTGGAAGGGATTCCGGTGCAGGTCTTCCTGAAGAAGCCGCGCCGCGAGCGCGAGCTCATTTTTCTTCCGCTGCAGATCCGCGTGCCGATGAGCGGCCTCACGCTGCTCTCCGACGGCAAGCAGCGCACCGGCGGATTCAAAGTTCTCCTGGCGTGGGGCGGCCAGCTCGGCTCGATCAGCGAAGTACGCGAATCGCATCAACCGATCGCCGTGCCCGAATCGGAAGCTGCCGCCGCGCTCTCGAAGTTCGTGACGTACGAACTGGAGATCGCCGCACCGACCACCATCGATCGCGCCGTGATCGCGGTGGTCGACGATCGCTCTCGCGAGCTGGGGCTGGTGCGGTTCGACATGCCGCGATTGAAGTGACGTGAGGCGGATTGATGCGAATGATGTTGGCTGTCCATTGCCGGCATCCCGGGGCAGAAAGTATTCGTCCTCGTCGCGCAGCAGTTCTCGATGAGCGCCGGCGCGCAGTACGGCTCGCGGACTCCGCGTGAGCTGTCAACGGCTCCGGAGATTCGCTCGATCGTCGCCACGGCCAATCGCAACGGCATCACCGTCTACGCGTTTCATCCCGACACCACCACCTACAACTTCGCGACTCCCGGCCCGTCCACCGGTGCGGATGCGCAACATGCGGCGATGCTGGCGAACCTCGACCGAAGCTCGCTGCAGTATGCCGCCGTGTCCACCGGCGGGGCCGCCGCCTCCGCGCACGACGCCACGCGCCTCCTGGAACACCTCGGCGATGACATCGACAGCTACTACTCACTCGGTTACCAACCTGCCGCGGGAGGTGGCGCGCGCCACTCCATCTCGGTCAAGACAAAAAACCGTGCGTATCACGCTCGCGCGCGTTTCGAGCGCGTGGAGAAGACTCCCGAGGATCAGATCGGCGAGCGCGTCATCGCCAGCCTTTACGAGGCGCCGCATGCCGAAGGGTTGCCCGTCCGCGTCTTCCTCGATCGTCCGCATGCGCGCGGCAAGCTCACTTCGTATCCGTTCCGGATTCGCGTACCGATCAACGCGTTGACGCTCTTGCCAAGCAGGCACCAGTACACCGGAGGCTTCACCGTGTTGCTCGCGTGGGGCGGGAGTCACGGCACGATCAGCGACGTGCGAGCGTCGCGTCAGCCCATCGCCGTCGGCGACAAGAATTTGCGTGTCGCGCAAACGCAATACGTCACGTACGAGTTGGAGCTCGCGGCGGCGCCGACCATCGAACGCGTCTCGATCGCAGTGATGGACGAGCGCTCGCGCGAGGTCGGATTGGTGCGCTTCGACATCCCGAAGATCCGGTGATGGCAAAGCGCGCAATTCTCCTGCTCCTTTTCGCGGCGACGGCGGCGTTCGCGCAAACGTCGGCCACGATCGACGTCTCCATCGTCAACGTCGACGTCGTCGTCACAGACAAGCGAGGCCATCGCGTCCGCAACCTGGCGGCCGACGATTTCGAGATTTACGAGAACGGCAAGCGACAGACGATCACGAATTTCGCCGAATACACGAACGATGCGCCTGCTCCGTTCAACGCGTCAGCGGGCATCGAGGCGCCGTCACGCGCGGAGACACCGACAGAGTTCTTCGCCAACCCCTCAGGGAAGACCGGGTAGATCGTGACGCCGTTCGCGTTCGCGGTAGCCGTGATGACGTCGCGGATCGATTTCGTTTCAAGCATCGGCCGGTACTGATTCGGAACGACGCCGCCGAAGTACTCCGCTCCCGCGTATTCGCCGAAGCGGCGCATGGCCATGATCACGACCTGCTTCCCTTCGAAGGTCCGCAGTTCCGCGGAAGTGGGCGAGCTGGTGGAACGCTCCAGCGATCAGGAGCTGGTTGCGTCGGCCGCCGGGAACAACATTCTGATGAACGAGACCAAGGCTCTCGACGACATCGCGCAACAGACCGGCGTCGTCGAGAAAACTGACGACGCGAAAATGCCGATCGCGTCGCGTCGGGCGCGTTCTCGGTGTACGTCGCGCCGGGAGCGCTCTACGGCATCGCGAGCGACGTGCAGCAGCGCACGCAGACCTTTTCGATCGAGCGTTCGAAGCTTGCGCGCGCGAAGGAATCGTTCTTCACGCTCGAAGTCGATGCGGTCGCGGATCGCATCGCCGTCGGCGTTTTCGATGAGACGGCGAAGGAGTACGGCTTGACTTTGATTCCGCTGCCGCCGCGAACACGCGGCAGGTGACGTTCGGGTGGCGGTGCGGGCCATCACCGAAAGTTGACACGCCGCGTGCTTATAATCGGGCTCGATGCCGTTTCTCGAAGCGCAAGCGCTGTCGAAGACGTATCGCAACGCCGAGGTGCCGGTCATCGTGTT
Organism: Thermoanaerobaculia bacterium; assembly: GCA_035688915.1. Classification (GTDB taxonomy): domain Bacteria; phylum Acidobacteriota; class Thermoanaerobaculia; order Gp7-AA8; family Gp7-AA8; genus DASSMK01. Next base: position 5,651 of record DASSMK010000278.1, on the reverse strand, counting down.
GAACGGACTCCAGCTGGCAGTCGATCGAGGCGAGATGCTCGCCGTCGTCGGTCCCTCCGGGATCGGCAAGTCGACCCTTCTGCATCTGCTCGGCGGGCTGGATCGTCCTGATTCCGGCAAAGTGCGCGTCGACGATCGCGATCTCACCGTGCTGCCGGCCGACGAGCTGGCGCGCTTCAGAAATCGGAACGTCGGCTTCGTGTTTCAGTTTCATCACCTCCTTCCCGAGTTCACCGCGGTGGAGAACGTGGCCATGCCGGGATGGATCGGAAGAAGCAATCAGGAAGACGCGTTGAAGAAGGCGGCCGGATTGCTCGCAGAGCTCGGCCTCGAGGATCGAAGCCGGCACTTTCCGAATCAGCTTTCTGGCGGTGAGCAGCAACGGGTCGCCATCGCACGTGCTCTTCTGGCCGATCCTCTGCTCTTCCTCGCCGACGAGCCCACCGGCAATCTCGACCTCGAAACGAGTGAGCGAGTGTTCGAATTAATGCGGGAGTGCCACAATAAGCGTGGTTTGACCTCGGTGATCGTCACACACAACCCGGAATTGGCGGCGCGTTGCGATCGAGTCTTCGAGATGCCTGTGCTGAGCAGAGCCGAAGGAAAGCAGCAACGAAACAACTAAACCCATGTTCGAAAAGTACAATGAGAAGGCCCGCCGCGCTCTCTTCTTCGCCCGATACGAAGCATCCAAACTCGGTTCGCGCGTCATCGAATCCGAGCACATCCTCCTCGGCGTTCTGCGTGAAGGCGAGGAGATCATCAAAGAGATCTTTTCGCGCTTCAACGTAAAGCCGGAGCAGATCCGCCGTGAAGTGGAAGGCGACCGGCTGTTCGTCGATCGCATCTCTTCTTCGGCCGAACTGCCACTTTCCGAGGAATCGAAAAAGATTCTTGCTTACGCCGCGCATGAGGCGGAGTCGATGCTCCACCAGTACGTCGGCACCGAACATCTTTTGATCGGCATCCTGCGCGTGGAGTCGTCCACTGCCGCGCGCATCCTGACCGCCAAAGGGCTGAATGTTTACGGCGTGCGCGAGGAGACGATCTCCATCCTCAAAGAGCGCGAAGCCGACAAGCAGAAAAAAGAGCTGCCCTTCCTCGCCGAGTACGCGCGCGATCTGACGGCCATGGCGCACAGCCAGCAGTTCGATCCGCTCATCGGCCGCGAAAAGGAAGTGGAGCGGATCATCCAGATCCTCTCGCGCCGCACCAAGAACAATCCCATCCTCCTCGGCGAGCCGGGCGTCGGCAAGACCGCCATCGTGGAAGGATTGGCGCAACGCATCGTGGACGGCAACGTCCCGCTCTTCATTGCGAACAAACGCATCCTCTCGCTCGACCTTTCGCTCATCGTGGCCGGCACGAAGTACCGCGGCCAGTTCGAAGAGCGCCTCAAAGGCATCATCAAAGAGCTGAAGGAAAATCAGGACATCATCATCTTCATCGATGAGATCCATTCGCTGATCGGCGCGGGCTCCGCGGAAGGCTCGCTCGACGCGGCGAACATCCTCAAGCCGGCGCTGTCGCGCGGCGAGATTTCGTGCATCGGCGCGACGACCATTCGCGAGTACCGCCGCTACATCGAGAAGGATCGCTCGCTGCTCCGCCGCTTCCAGGCCATCATCGTCAATCCTCCCAACGAGGATGAAACGCTGCAGATCCTGGAAGGCGTCAAAGAGCGCTACGAGAACTTCCACAAGGTGAAGTACAGCGAGACCGCCATCAAGAGCGCGGTCTACCAGTCGAACCGCTACATCACCGACCGCTTCTTCCCCGACAAGGCGATCGACATCCTCGACGAAGCCGGCGCGAAGGTGAAACTGCGCCGCGTCGCCGACACGCAGAATCTCCGCCGCCTCGAAGCGGAAACGCGCTCGATCGTGAAGGAGATGAAGAAAGCGATCTCGGACAAAGACTTCGAGAAAGCGGTTTTCCTGCGCGAGCGCGAGATCGAGCTGAAAGACGAGATCGAGCGTTTCAAGCAGGAGCGCGAGATCGTCGGCGACGAGACCATGGAAGTCACGCAGCGCGACGTCGAAGAGATCATCAGCTCCTGGACCGACATCCCGGTGACGTCGATCGAAGCCGACGAAGCGGCGAAGCTGATCAACATGGAAGAGATCCTGATGCGGCGCATCGTCGGTCAGGACAAAGCCATTCGCGCCATCTCGCGCGCCATCCGCCGCTCGCGCCTCGGCGTGGCCTCACCGAACCGCCCCATGGGCTCGTTCATCTTCCTCGGCTCGTCCGGCGTCGGTAAGACCGAAGTGGCGCGGCGTCTGGCGGAGTTTCTCTTCGGATCGCAGAAGCATCTCATCCGCTTCGACATGTCGGAGTACATGGAGAAGCACGCGGTCTCGAAGCTCATCGGCTCGCCTCCGGGCTACGTCGGTCATGAAGAAGGCGGCCAGCTCACCGAGCGAGTGCGGCGCAATCCGTACAGCGTCGTGCTGCTCGACGAGATCGAGAAAGCGCATCCGGACATCTCGAACCTGCTGCTGCAGATCCTCGAGGACGGCATCCTCACCGATTCGCTCGGCAACCAGGTCGACTTCCGCAACACGCTGATCATCATGACCAGCAACCTCGGCACGCGCTATCTGGCGACCAAGGGACACATGGGCTTCCGCGAGAAAGGCAACGAAGTCGATCAAAAGTCGGCCGAGCAGCTGATCCACACGGAGCTCAAGCGCGAGTTCTCGCCCGAGTTCATCAACCGAATCGACGAGGTGATCATCTTCAACCCGCTCACCGACGGCGAGCTGCGCGCCATCTGCCAGCTGCTCATCGACGACGTCAACAACGCCATCCTGCAGAAGAACGTGCAGATCGCGGTGGACGAGTCGGTCGTGCAGTGGCTGCTGTCGCGCGCGAAGGAAGAGTCGAACTCGGGCGCCCGCCCGCTGCGCCGCGCCATCCAGCGCCACGTGGAAGACGAGCTGTCGGAGTACATGATCCGCCACAAGGACAACATCCCCGAACGGATCGACTTCACGATGCAGGGCGACGAAGTGCTGCTCGTGCCGCGACTCGAGGAGACGCTCACGCAGTAAGCGGTTTACTTGCGAAATACGTTGGAGCGGCGGGCGCCCTCGCCCGCTGGTTTTCCGCCAGACCTCGGCGGGCGAGGCGCCCGCCGCTCCAACGTGACGCTAAAACCGGAACGGAATCTCGTTCGACGGATACGTCACGCGCCAGTGATCCGGATCTTCGTAGTCGTACGCGCGGTCGACGATGTTGATCAGCGTCATGGGCGTCGAGCCGCAGTTCTGCACGCCGTGGAAGACACCCGCGGGGACGGTGACGAGCGCGGGGCGGATCGTGCCGAAGCGAAAGTCATTCACTTGCCGCGCGGTGGGCGAGTCGGGACGCGCGTCGAACAGCGCGATGCGCGCGGTGCCGGATGCGACGAAGAGGCGATCGGTCGTATCGGCGTGCGCGTGCCACGCGGAGATCGCGCCCGGCTCCAGCACGACTTGAAAAACCTGATCGACGACTGCGTTGAGGCCGAACCATTCCGCGCGAAAGATTTCGGTGAGGTAGCCGTTCGACTTCGGGACGTTCAGCACCTCGCGCACCTGCACGCCGTCGATGAGGCGCTGCTCGGCGGGCGTCCAGCGCGCGGTGATCGTCTGGCGGTCCTTCATCGCGCTCTCGACGAGCCACGGAGCGAGCGTTTCGGGCATGGTCATTCTCCGGCGGGAAGCGGCGGCAGGCCGCGCATGCGGCGCAGCGAATCGACATAGCCGCCGCGCTTGCGATGGAAGACGAAGTGGCGGATGGACGTGGCGGGATATCCGGCGGCGACGGCCGCGCGGCGGAAGACGTTCTTCGCCGCGCGCGAGAGATGGCGGCCGATGCCGAGATCGGCTTCATTGGCCAGGCTGCGCGCGGCGATGTCCGCGAGCGCATCGTCGACGAGTCGCGGCTCCTCGCGCAGGCGGCGCGTCATCTCGCGGTGTTCGGCGTCGCTGATCTTCGCGTAGGAATCCTTGCGGCCGCCGGACGGAATCGAGATCAGCGTCACCTGCGGCACCGCACGCAGCCTCGCGCCGCTCTTCCAGGCGCGGAACAGCCAATCCTGCGACGGCACCGCATGAATCGTTTTCGCCGAGCGCCACGGACCGATGCGCCCCGCCAGCTCGCGCCGCAGCAGCCAGGACGAAGCGATCGGCGTCGTCCACGGCTCGTACGTTTCGCCACGCGTCACGCCGCTCAACGTCCAGCTGCCATCGGGCAGCAGCACCAGCGTGCGCGTGAAGACGAGATCGGCACCGGCGATGGCATCGAGACAGACCGGCAGATGCTCCGGCAGCCAGAGATCGTCGTGATTGAGCAGCGCGATGTAGCGGCCGCGCGCGATGGCGATGCCGGCGTTGTTCGGCGCCGACTGCTCGCCATGATTCTTCGGCAGATTGATGAAGCGCACGCGCGGATCGCGCAGCGAAGCGATGACGTCCGCGGTGTCATCGGTGCAGGCGTCGCCGATCACGAGCAGCTCGAAGTCGGAGAAGGGCGACGCCAGCGCCGCTTCCAGTGCATAGCGCAGCACCTGGCTACGGTTCCACGTAGCCGTGACGATGGAGACGATGGGCTTGCTCATAGGCGGGGCATGGGCGCGCGAAGCGGCGCAAGAATACTCCGATTCGCTGCAGCCAGGGCGCCGTTCGCCGCGCCATTGCTGCGCGCTTTTCCCGACGCGCGCACGCTCTCTCCATCACGAAAAAAGAAAGCAGGCCGGAAGAGGATCACGGCCGCGACATGATCGACGCGCCGGAGATCGCGAAGTTGATCAAGGACGCGAAAGTGCAAGACATCGCCTGGCTGTCGAACTGATGCGTGAGCGCGGCTCTTGCAGTCGTTCCGCGCATGCCGGAGTGGCTCGTTGCAGGCGGTTGGGGATTGCTGGCCGGATCGGCGTTGCTCGTCGGCGCGGCCGCAGGGTTCTACGTGCACATCGACCGGCGGATCATCGCCGCCATCATGGCCTTCGGCGCGGGCGTGCTGATCTCCGCGCTTTCGTTCGATCTGATGGATGAAGCGTATCGCCGCGGCGGATTCGTCGCCGCGGCGATCGGTTTTCTGAGCGGCGCCGCGATCTACAGCGTGGCGAACATCATCCTGGCGCGGCGCGGCGCGAAGCATCGCAAACGCTCCGGCGATCAACAGGCCAGCGATTCCGGCAGCGGCACGGCCATCGCGCTCGGCGCGCTGCTCGACGGCATCCCCGAATCGATCGTCATCGGCGTCTCCCTCCTCGGCGCAAAGAGCGTGAGCCTGGTGGCCGTGGCGGCGGTGTTCCTCTCGAACGTGCCGGAAGGGATGTCCAGCTCGGCGGGCATGCGCCGCAGCGGACGCGGTCCAGCGTACGTGTTCGGCGTCTGGAGCGTCATCGCGCTGGTGAGCGGCATCGCCGCGGCGCTCGGCAATCTTCTCTTCCGCGATTTCGATCCGCGCGTCATCGCCGCGACAACGGCCACCGCGGCCGGCGCAATCCTGGCGATGATCGCCGACACGATGATGCCCGAAGCATTCGAATCGGCGCACGACCTGACGGGCGTAGTGACGGTGCTCGGATTCCTCTGCGCGTTTCTGCTGTCGAAGCTGGGCGGGTGACCGGGGGCCTCCGGCGGCCGGGGCCATTGGCC
>DASSMK010000277.1:0-4963 GCA_035688915.1 Thermoanaerobaculia bacterium | reverse complement strand
CGCCATTCGCCATGTTCATCGCGGAGCGGCTGCCGTTGCGCCGCGCATTCCTGCTCACCACCGCCACCGTCGTTCTCGTCGCGCTCCTCGGCTGCGGCGTGACCGTGCTCTCCTCGTGGCTCGCGGACGGAATGTCGCTGCGGCCGGGCGAGGTGATGCTCGTGTCGCTGAACATTTCGGCCAGCCAGTTCATCTTCGCGGCGTTCATCGTCGGCGTCACGGCGTACCAACGGCTGCGGCGCGAAGCGATGGAGCGGCAGACGCGCGCGGAGCAACTCGGATCGCAACTCGCCGATGCACGCCTGCGCCGCCTGCGCAGCGATCTGCAGCCGCACTTTCTGTTCAACACGCTCAACGCAGTCGCCACGCTCGTGCACGTCGACGCGCGCGCGGCTGAAGCGACGATCGGCAAGTTGATCGATCTGCTCAAACGATCCACCGACACGACCGAACGCACCGTCGTGCCTCTGCGCGAAGAGCTCGATTTCGCCGCGCGTTATCTCGATCTGCAGAAGGTCCGTTTCGGCGACCGGCTGCAGGCGTCGATCGACGTCGCCGACGCGCGTCTGCTCGATGTCGGTGTGCCGCCGCTCATCCTGCAGCCGATCATCGAGAACAGCGTCATGCATGGCCTCAAGCAGCGCGAAGGATGCGGCTCGATTCGCGTCAACGCATTCGCCGCCGACGGTCTGCTGCGCATCGACGTGCGCGATGACGGTCCCGGCTACGATCCGGCAGTTCCGCAGCGCCGCAACAGCATCGGCATCCCGAACACGCGCGAGCGGCTGCAGACGCTGTACGCGCGGCCGGACGCGCTGCGGTTTCGCGCCGAGGCTGGGGCGTTCATCACGGAGATCCGCATTCCGCTGGCGCCGGCATCATGAACGATGCGCCGCGTCTGTTGCGCACCTCGCTCGCGATCATCGCCGTCTGGCTCGCCTATGCGCTGTACGAAGTGGCGGTGGTCTTCGCCGCCGCGGCGCTGAGCGGGGAGAGCGCGTCGCTGCGGGTTGTCGTGTGGCGGCAAACGGCGATCGCGGTGGTGTGGATTCTCTTCACGCCGCTCGTCGTCGCTATCTCGCAGGCCGTGCCGTTCACGATCAAGCGCTGGCGCAATGTGCCGTTCCTGATCGCCGGCGTTGCGGCGCTGGCGGCGCTGCGCGGCTTCGTCGGCGCGTTCGTCGAGCACGACATCACGCGTGTGCCGTTTTCGTGGAAGCTCGTGCCGGGCAACATCCTGGTGGAGATGTGGTCGCATGCGTTCAACGTCGTGGCCATCATCGGCGCGGCGCATCTCTATCGTGCGTACCGCGAATCGGTCGAACGCCAGCGCCAGTTGCTCGCCGCGCGCACGCGCTTGTCCAACGTGGAACGCGACGAGCTGCGCGCGCATCTGCAGCCCGATTTTCTCTTCCTAACGCTGGAGCGGATCAGCCGCATCGTGCAGAAGGATCCCGCCGCCGCCGACACCATGATCGTCAGCCTCGGCGATCTCCTGCGCCAAAGCCTGGCCGCGAACACCAGCGGCACGACATGGGACGAGTTGCTCGATCTCCTCGATCGCTACGTGGCGCTGCACGCCGCGGCGAGCCAGACGCCGGTGGCGTTTCACATTGATGCGCAGGAACAGCTGCCGCAGATGCCGATGCAATTCGCCGTGATGCTGCCGCTCGTCGAAACCGCGGTCTCGCACGTGATCGCCGCCGGCGGCGGCTCCATCGATCTGACGGTCGCGGCGGAGAGCGAGCGTCTGCGCGTCGCGTTGCGTGGAGAAGGAGCTGACGAGCGCGAGGTGAATTTCGATGCGCTGCGCGCGCAGCTCGAACGAATCTTCGACGCAGCCTTCGTCTTCGAAGTGACGCAGAACGCGCGGACATTCACCGCCACGCTGGAAGTGCCCGCGCAGTGATCGTTACGCGGCGATCTCGTTCTTTTGATCGCTGGTGATGTTGCCGTCCTTGATCTCCACGACGCGGCTGGCGCGGCGGGCGAGGGCGGGATCGTGCGTGATGATGATCAGCGTGCGGCCGGCTTTCCAAAGATCGGTGAAGATCGACATGATGTCCGTACCGGAGCTCGAGTCGAGATTTCCGGTCGGCTCGTCAGCCAGGATGATGTCGGGATTCATGGCCAGCGAGCGCGCGATGGCTACGCGCTGCATCTGACCGCCGGAAAGTTCCGTCGGTTTGTGATCGCCGCGGTTTTCGAGGCCCACGCGCGCGAGCAACTCCTGCGCGCGTTCGCGGCGCACTTTCGGCGCGATGCCGCCGAACAGCATCGGCAGCTCGACGTTCTCCAAAGCGCTGATGTGCGGCAGGAGGTTGAAGCTTTGGAACACGAAGCCGACGCGCTTGTTGCGGATCTCCGCGAGCTGATCGCGCGTCACGTTGCCGACTTCATCGCCGCCCAGTTCGTATGTTCCTTCGCTCGGCGTGTCGAGGCAGCCGAGAAGATTCATCAACGTCGACTTGCCGGAGCCGGAGGGACCGACGATCGCAACGAGCTCGCCGGGGAAGATCTCCAGATCGATGCCTTTCAATGCTTCGACCTTCACCTTGCCGGTGTCGTAGATCTTGCGAATGCTTTCCATTCGGATGATCGTGCCGTTTTTGTTCATGGTCGCCTCAGATAAACGCTATTCGTACCGCAAGGTTGCAGCCGGATCGACGGCGGCCGCGCGTCGCGCGGGGAAGTAGCCGGCCAGGAGGCCGATCACGCCGAGGATGGCCGAGGTGGCGATGCCGATCTGCGGCGAGAGCGTCGGGCGTCCGAGGAACGCCATGACTTTGTTGCTCTCGACCGGGAGATACGTTGCGGCCGCCACGATCAATGTGGCGATGAGAATGCCCGCAGCGCCGCCGATGAAGGTGTAGACGAGACCTTCGAGCACGAACGGCCAGATGATCCAGCGCGCTTTCGCGCCGAGGGCCATCTTCACGCCGATCTCGCGGGTGCGCTCCTTCACGACGGCGTACATGATGTTCGCCACGCCGACGCCGCCGATGATGAGCGTGAGCGCGCCGACGATGCCGAGGAACATCTGGATGCCGACGAGCATCATGCGCGTCTGCTGCGAGCTCTTCACCATGTCCCACGTGCCGAACGCGCGGTCGTCGGTCGGGTCGTAGCCATACTTTTTGCCGAGGATTTGGTTGACGCGCGCGAGGGCGCCTTTCATCTCTTCGGGCTTCCACGTCTCCACCACCAGCACGTTCACTTTGTCGCGGCCGAACTGCGCCTTCCAGGTGGTGTAGGGGATGACGGCGTGTGATTTGTCGGGACCGCCGTAGACGCCCATCTGCGTTTTTTTCTGCATCACGCCGATGACGACGTAGGGCGAGTTGTTGATCAGGATCGTTTTGCCGACCGGCTGTTCTTCGCCGAAGATGTCGGTGGCCAGTTCGTCGCCGAGAAACACCACGCGGCGGCGCTGCGCTTCGTCTTCCGCGTCGATCCAGCGTCCGCCCGCGACGGGATAGTGCACGCGGCTCTCGCCGTACGAGCGCTGCGCGCCGATCACGCGGCCGTTCACGGTCTTCTTGCCGTACTGCAGCGCCGTGCGCCAGGAGGTCAGCTCGCCGTGCGCGCTCTTCAGCTCGGGCATCTGCGCGCGAATGAGATCGACGTCGTCGATGCGCGGGCGGATCGCGCGTCCCGGCGGCATGCCGTTCCACGGCTTCGTCGTTTCGCCCGGCCACATCACGGCCAGGTTTTCGCCGGTGGAGCGGCGGTTCTTGTCGAGCTGCCGTTTCAATCCTTCGCCGAATGCGAGCAGCAGCAGGATCGCCACCGTGCCCCACGCGATCGATGCGATGGTGAGAAAGGCGCGCTTCTTCTGCAGCTGCGCGGAGCTGGCGAAGAGAGTGGTGATGATGTGCAGGTCTTTCATGGCTCAGCGCTCGCTACAACTTCATCGCCACAACAGGATCGAGTTTGGCCGCATCGCGCGCGGGAAAGTAGCCCGCCGCGAGACCGACTACGCCGAGCGCCGCCGCGGTGAGCAGCGCCACGATCGGCGAGAGCTCCGGAACGCCGACGAATTCGACCGCCGGCTGGGCGAAACGGGGGAACGCCCAGCAGATGCTCGCGGAGATCACGAAACCGATCGCGCCGCCGATGAACGTCACGAGCATCGTTTCGATCAGGAACTGGCCGAGAATCCAGCGCGCTTTCGCGCCGAGGGCCATCTTGATGCCGATCTCGCGCGTGCGCTCTTCGACCACGACGTTCATGATGTTCGACACGCCGATGCCGCCGACGATGAGCGTCAGGACGCCGATGATGCCGAGGAAGGCATTGAAGGCGAGCATGAAGACGTCGAAGAACTGAAACTGCTCGGTGGTGTCCCACACGGACAGCGCTTCCTTGTCGTCTTTGTCGAAGCGGAGGCGCTGGCCGAATGCGGCGCGCATCGCTTCGGTGAGCGGCTTGGTGTCGCCGGCGGACGCGGCCTGGAAGACGAGATTGTCGACGTACTTTTCGCCGGTCAGCGCGCGATAGGTCGACGCGGGGATGAATGCTTTTTCGTTGTCGCGGCCGGAGTAGCTGGAGTCCTGGCTCTTCTTCTTCAGCACGCCGACGACCTGGAACGGCGACTGGTTGAGGAGCACCACTTTGCCGATCGCGTCGGTGTCGCCGAAGATGTTTTCCTTCAGCTTGTCGCCGAGAAAGATGGTGCGGCGCTGGCTGGCGTCGTCGAGTGCGTTGACGAAGCGGCCGCCGGCTTGCGGGATGAGATTGCGCATCGCGCCGAATTCGGCGGTGACGCCGGAGATGTCGACGGAGATCGTCTTCGTCCCGTAATCGCAGCGCATGCTGTTCTGGTACTCGGCGGAGATGGCCTTCAGCCCTTGCACCTGCGACCGCACCACCTGCACGTCTTCTTCGGTGATGCGCAGCCGCCGCCCTTTGCCCAGACCTTCGTACGGAACGGAGGTGAGGCCGGGCCAGGCGATGCAGATGC
>DASSMK010000276.1:0-2320 GCA_035688915.1 Thermoanaerobaculia bacterium | reverse complement strand
CCGCTTCAGTACGTGTAGCTAACCACTGACTTCGTGATTCCGGCCGGCAGCACGATGGAGAGATTCGGCAGCATCACGTAGAACGGTCGCAGATCGATCGCGTTCGTCAGCGTGCCGCTTAAACCGTTCGACGCGCAGATGTCGCCGGTCTTCAGCGGCGCGGTGAGCGTCTTCTTCACCTGCACGCCGCCCTGGTACTGCGCATTCAGTTCGTCGCGCAGCGCGCCCTGCGGCTTCTGCGTGTACATCTTCGTGAACGACGTGACGTTCAACTCTTCCTTCGTCACGCGTGCGGCGTCGTCGTACGAATCCGTCACGTTCGCTTCCCACCGCACCGTCGGCGAGCCTTCGGGCGCGAAGCCTTCGTAGCCGCCGGTGATCTTGGCGCCGAGAAGTGCGCCGTTCTGGTAGGCGTAATCGGCGTTCATGGTGATGAGGTGATTGCACGCGGCGGCGTTCTGATAATCGACCTGCTGCGTGACGATGCGGTTGTTCGCGTCGAACGTGTAGCGGTTCGTGTACTTCTGCGCGTCGACGATCAGATCCTCGCGATCGAGCAGCCACACGCCCTTGCCGCCTTCATGCGCGACGTACGTGAGGATGTCGCCGCTCGAGCTGGAGTCGACGCGCTCGAGATAGTCCGCGCCCTGCACGAAACGCACTTCGTTGCCTTTGCCGTCGGTCCACGAGCGCAGCATCTCGCCGTCGTACGCCCAACCTTCAGCGCGACGCGCATCCTGAATGGCGCGCTGCCGCGCCGGCGTGTAGCGGAGCGACTCGCGCATCGTGCCGTTCGGCAGAAGGCACGGCAGCACGTCGTTGCGATTGAAGTGGCCGTCGGCGAAATAGCTCGCGCGCGTGGCGGACGCACCGTCCGCACAGCGGCGTGCATTCCACACCGGCGACTCGACGAGATACGGGCCGTGCCAGCAGCGCTCGCACCACGTTGCGCCCGCAGGCAAACGATGGCCGCAGAACGAGCAGACGATCTTCGTCTTCATCTCGTCGATCTCGGAGTCGAGCGCGAAGATGCGCTGATCGACGCCGGCTTTCGCATCGGCGTTCGATTCGAGCTCGCTGTAGCGGTGATAGCGCTCCACGGCTTTCGCAAAGTCGCCGCTGCGCTCCAGGATCATGGCCTGGTTGTAGACCGCGGCGGGATCGGTGGGACGGAGTTGCTCGGCCTGCACGAACAGCTTCATCGCCGCATCGAGATCGCCTTTGCCGTAGACGAACTTCGCGCGGTTGAAGAGATCGGAGTACTCCTGATCGGCCTGACGCTTCTTCTGCAGCTCGCGCTGGAACTCGAGCTCGAGCTGCAGCTTCGCGACGAGCGGTTTTTCCGCGCCGTTCGGAAAGAGCTGGTTGTAGCGATCGGCCTTCACCTGCGCGTCGGAGTAGCGTCCTGCTTTCGCGAGGACAAGCGCGAGGTCGTACAGCACCGCCGCCTGATCCGGCTTCGCCGCGTCGGCTTTCGTGAATTGCTCGACGGCGGAAGCGTATTCGCCGAGGTCGAAAAACTTCTTGCCGAAGAAAACGGCTTTCGTGAATTCGTCGTCGGCCGCAGTGTTCGTCGACGCAGCGGGCGCTGGCGCAGGTTGCTGCGGCGGCGGCGCGTCCTGCGCGAGCGCGGAGACGCTGCCGAGCAGCACGATCAGAGGGAGGAACGATTTCATTGCAGGAACCTGTCGATGATGGTCGTCAGCCACAGCCTCTGCTCCTCGGTCGGCTGCGCACGTGAAAGCAGCACGTACAGCGCGCGGCGCTTGTCCTCGTCGCCGACGCGGCCGCTCGTGTCGCGCAGCACGCGCTCCGGTTCCGACGCCAGCTCCGACGGCACGTCGACCACGACGTCTGCCGCGTCTTTCGGCGCCCAATGCGGTCCGATGCTGTGGCCGAAGAGCTTCGCCACGAGCGCGACGCGTTCGCTCTCGCTCTGCGCCTCACGCGCCGCGCCGGCGAGGCGGCTCTTCGTGCCCGCACCTTCGATCAGCAGACGCAGATTCGAGAGCAGCTGCAAACGCTGTGTGCACGCTTCGAAAATTTTCGATTTGACGTTCTCGTCGCCGATGGCGGCGCTGGCGTTGATGATGTTCGTGATGCGCTCGGTCTCGTAGGTGATGAAGCTGTCCGCCGCTTCCTGCGCCGAGAGCTCCGCATCTTCGGTCGTCGCTTCGATGACGTGCGTCGGCTCGGGATTGGCGGGCGCTTCGGGAACCGCTTCCGCCGCGACCGTCACTTCCGACGCGGCAGGAATCGCTTCCTGCGTAACCGTTGGAGCGGCGGGCGCCTCGCCCCCCGTCGTCGTTGCTCCTGGCGC
>DASSMK010000275.1:0-23525 GCA_035688915.1 Thermoanaerobaculia bacterium | reverse complement strand
CACCCGTTTTGCGATCGGCAGGACAGCCGCGCGCGTCGGTGTCGGCGATCAGGTGCGCTTCATTGCGGCGGACGAGCAACTCGAGCAGAATCACGCCGCTTTTCGGCGCGCAAACGGGCTGACGTCGCGCTCGGCGTCTCGCGGCCCCGACACGATGCAAGAGGTGGTGTTCTCGGCATGCAGGCCGGAAGAGCTGGCGTGGGAGTCGAACGGGCAGGGAGACTTCACACGTAACGCCGTGGCATTGCTTCGCGCGGGAGCGTCGTTTACCAATGCGGAGCTTCAACACACGCTCGTCGAGCGGTTCACCCCATCCGGCCGCCAACATCCGATGCTTGATTCCGCCGCTGGCATGAGGGCTCTTCCACTCTTCAGCGCGGGGACTGGCTCCGTCGTTGAGAAGCCGGCCTCGGAGGCTGCCTGGCCAACATCACCGATCGAGGCGCCGCCAGTCCCGCCGGGCATCGGGCCGTGGCTGCGCGATCTTGCTGATCACATCGAGAGGCGGAGCTGACATGGCCGAGATTCCGCCGTCGACGCCAACAGCCGATGCGACCGTCGCGCAGACACGCCGCGTCTCTGCTGCCTCTCTGGAGAGGAGCAGAGGCGCGAACTCGGCCACGATTCCGTTCGGCTTCGGACCCCGCCTCCTACCCGACCGTGCTATGCCGGAGAGGCGGCGCAGGAAAAAGACGGACCCGCTTTATCGGCCGTTGCACATCTATGCCCTCGACCCGGCACAGGCTTCACTGGATGGCCGCGTCGCAGTCGTGAACGTGCCGTGGGAGCCTCTGCAGCCAGGACCAACAGGCCGGCTCTTCGAGGTGGCGAGCGTCGGTCCGGCGGGCGAATCACTCGAAAAGCTGAATCTCGACGACACGTTTCTGTTGCTCGACCGCGGAGTACGCCCGACCACCTCTGATGGACGCTTCCATCGGCAGATGACGTACGCCGTCTGCAGTTCGGTCTACAACGCGTTCTTCAACGCACTCGGCCGTGACCTCAGCTGGGGATTTCGCCACAGGCCGCGCTTACTGTTGCGGCCATTTGCATTCGAAGGAAAAAACGCCTTCTACGATCCGCTCTCCGGCGAAGTTCAGTTCGGCTACTTCGAAGTCGACTACTCGCAGTTCAGTAAGGACACTGTCTACACCAGTCTGTCGCACGACATCATCGCTCACGAACTGACGCACGCGCTGCTTGATGGATTGCGGCGTAACTTCACCATCCCGTCAAATCCTGACGTGCTTGCGTTCCATGAAGCACTCGGCGATCTGGTGGCGATCTTCCACCACTTCTCCTATCCCGAGATCGTACGTGCCGCCATCCGCGATTCGCGCGGCGACCTCGGTGTGGAAACGATCCTGAGCCGGATCGCGCAGCAATTTGGCGAGGGCGCCGGACTTGGCGGCGCGCTGCGGACGGCGATCGACTTCAGAGACGGCGTCCCCACAAAAAAATACGGCGATGTGACGGAGCCGCACGAGCTAGGCGCAGTTCTCGTTGCCGCCGTCTTCGATTCGTTCACGCGCGTCTTCCGCACGAAGATGGACCGTTTTCTCCGTCTCGCGACCGGAGGCTCCGGCAAATTACCGGAAGGACAGTTGTCGCATGACCTGCTCATGCTGCTTGCGGATGAGGCTTCCAAGCTGGCTGCACAATTTCTCAGCATCTGCATACGGGCGATCGACTATTGCCCACCTGTCGATATCACGTTCGGTGAATTTCTACGCGCCGTCATCACCGCAGACCGCGACCTCGTGCCGGACGATCCCTGGGCCTACCGCGAGGCTTGGCTGAGCGCGTTTCGTATGCGGCAGATCTTCCCGGACGACGTCCGGCACATGTCCGAAGACGCAATCGAGTGGCGGCCGCCAGAGCTTGCCGTAATGATCGAAGCTCTCAATTACGCGAAGCTCCACTTCGCCGGCGATCCGGCGCACGTCGTATCGGATCAGGAGGTGAAGCGGCAGGCGAACGCACTCGGCGACGCGATCTGCCAGCGCGATCGACTTCACCTTTTCGGTCTCGTCGCGCCGAACGGCCGCGACATCGATCCTCCGCAGATCGAGTCCATCCGCACGTCGCGGCGAATTGGCCCTGACGGACAGGTCACGTTTGATCTTGTAGCCGAAGTGACCCAGGTGCGGCGCGTCAGCGTTGAGGGACGAACGTTCCCCTTTTACGGCGGCGCGACCATCATCATCGGGCCGGATGGCGAGATCCGATACGTGGTCGGGAAAAGCGTTTCGAACGAAAAACGATTGGAGCGGCAGGCTACGTTCATCGCAGCCGACGATCGGTTCTGGGTCCTCTCCGGCTTGGTAACAACGCCGTCGCTGCAGCCGTTCAAAATCCTGCACGGTCGCGAACGCTGATCAGGACCACCAGCAGCGAACTACCGAACGGCTTTGAGCGCGACCTCGCGCAGCGCCTGCGCCATTGCTGCTGCTCGTTGCCGTTCTGCGCATCGTCAGGCGACAACATTCGCAGAGATAGACCGCCCGCCGCGCGAAAAATCATCGGTCGTTTCGCACCGGAGCGATGAGTTTTGCCGGCGGCAGGAGTCTACTGATTCGAACGGCTGCGAAAGAAAGGAACCCCGATGCGAAAAATTACTCCGAATCTCTGGTTCGATCAGGAGGCCGAGGAGGCGGCGCGCTTCTACGTTTCGATTTTCCCGAACTCGAAGATCACCGCCATAACGCACTACACACCTGAAATCGCCAAGGCTGCGCGCATGCCGGAAGGCACGGTGCTCATCATCGCCTTCGAGCTCGACGGCAACGCCTTCCTCGGCCTGAACGGCGGTCCGGTCTTCCAGTTCACCGAAGCGGTGTCCTCGTGATCGACTGCAAGGATCAGGAAGAAGTGGATCACTACTGGAACCGCCTCACCGCGGATGGCGGCCGGCCGAGCCAGTGCGGCTGGCTGAAGGATCGCTTCGGCCTGTCGTGGCAGATCGTCCCGGCCATTCTTCCGAAGTTGCTCACGGATCGCAATCCGGCGAAGCAGCGCCGCGTCGGCGCCGCGATGATGCAAATGAAGAAGATCGATATCTCCGCGCTGCAGCGCGCGTACGACGGTGAGTAGCGTGAACCGGAGGCGCCCGGTTCACCGCGCTACACCGCCAGCCGCTTGCCGAAGAACGACGACTGCTGCTCCTCGGCGATCGCGCGGTCAGCAGCTCTGCGCTCATGCGACAGATCTCTGGCAGGTAAAAGTAGCCGCGGTTGCCGGCGACGCGGGCGAAAGTTCGTCGAGCGCTTCGATCGCCGCGTCGTGATCACCGGCGCGCTCGAGGCATTCGGCGCGAATCGCCAGATAGAGGGCACGTCCATGCGCGCGCCGACGGAGAGGGACGTGCGGATGCCCATGCGCACTTCGCGCACCGCGTCGTCAAGCTCCCTTCGTGCGAGAGACACCAGCCGAGGAGGATGCACGTGCAGGCGAGATGAAAGGGCAGGCGGCGCTCGCGTGCGATCGTCTCGACCGCGGCGGCGAGCGTGCGGCATTCCGCGGCTCGCGGTGATAGAAGCGGACGAACGCCGATTGCAGCAGCGCGCTCGCGCGCGCAATTCGTCGCCTGCGGTGTCGGCGAGCCGCATCGCTTCCGCGTTGTGCGCGAGCGCGTCGCCGGGCCGGCTGGTGAAGACCATCGCGCCGGACATCCAGCCATGCGTTTGCGCCGGCAGCATGGCCGTCATCGGTTCGAGCGGCAGCTCGCGCGTCGCCGCCAGCACCCGCGCCCTGTGCGCCTCCGCCTCCGCATACCGTCCCTGGTGCATCATCGAGGAGGCCAGCAGCTCGTGCGAGTCGATCGTCCGCACGGTTGAGCCTTCGTCGTCGAGATCGAGCCGCTCGCGCGTGATCCGCTCGGCCGTCACGTTCTCGCCGCCGTACTCGTACATCACCGCCACGCCGTACAAGACCTCCGAGAGCGTCGCGGCATCGCCGAGCGCGCGGGCGAGATCGCATTCGCGGTGATAGTTGCGTTCCGCTTCCGCATCGGCCCAACCGCGCGTGGCGATGAGCGACGGCGCGAGGCGCGCGGATGCTCAGCTCCGTGCGATCGCGATCGGACCAGGTCGCGTTTCGAGCAGCAGCGCCAGCGCGTCGCTGAAGTGCACCACCGCTTCGCGATACGCACTGCGCTGCACTGCCTGCGCGGCGGGGAGATCGAGATAGCGGATGGCGCGCGTGCGATCGGCAGCGCGGCGAAAATGCAGCGTGAGCTCCGCGGCGCGTCCACGCTCGCGCTCGCGTCCATGCCACGCGCGCTTCAGCGCCAGGCCGGCCTGCTGATGCAGCCGCGTGCGGCGCCTCGGGACTGCGGTCGTACAGGACGTCGACGTACAGAACGTGTGTGAATGCGAAGCGCGACGTGAACGTGCCGTCGTCCCACTGTTCGGTTCCGGCGGCGATGAAACGCTCCGCGCGCGGGACGCGGTTGCCGCGCGAGAAATTCGATTGCTTCAAGCGTCGAGGAATCGCTCCAGTGCAAATCCTTCACGACGAGGATGAGCGGCGATTCTTCGCACAGCCATTCGACGACTATGCCGACCTGGCGTAGCATGCGGTGCCCGGCAGAGGATCGCGCTGCAAGTGCGGCCGCTTCGTCATCGGACAGGATCCACGGCAGTCACAGCAGTCAGCCCGGTGCGTCGCGGCGGAGCAGCTCGATGGTGCGCGCGCCCGCGCGAGGAACGACAGAGACGGCCGAGGGCGTCGAGGAGGGCCATGTACGGCTCGCCGCTGCCGCGATGTTCGATGCATTGGCCACGCGATGAAGTGTTGCGCATCACCGTGCGGCCGAGAAACGTTTCGACGAGCGTGGTCTTGCCAGCGCCGGCTTCACCGGCAATGAAGACGATCTGGCGCTGCGCGTCCAGCGTGCGGCCGAAGGCAGCGTCGAGTTGCGCGAGCTCCACGTCGCGGCCGACGAAGTTCAACGGGCGCTCTTTCGCCGGAGCAACGAGCGACGTTTGCGGCGGCGCCTTTTCGGTGGGATCGGCGCGGACGATGAGAGGGGGCGACGAAGCGATAACCGCGGCCGTGATGCGTGCGGATGATGCTCTGCGCCCTGCCGTCGTCGCCGACCGTCTTGCGCGTCATCTTCAATCGCGAGGTCAGCGTAGTCTCGGAGGCGAATCGGTCCGGCCACAGTTTTCCCGGCAATTCTTCCTTGGAGACGACGCGATCGCGGTTTCGGCGAGATAGCGCAGCACATCGAACACCTGCGGTTCGATGGGGTCCGACGACGCCGCGGTTCCGTAGCTCGAACAGGCGCGTGTCAAGCTCGAACGCTCCGAACGCGCAGATCATCAGTGATCCCGTGTGCGTAGATCGTACACG
The DNA here is from genome assembly GCA_035688915.1 of Thermoanaerobaculia bacterium. Lineage (GTDB taxonomy): Bacteria > Acidobacteriota > Thermoanaerobaculia > Gp7-AA8 > Gp7-AA8 > DASSMK01. Next base: position 18,170 of record DASSMK010000275.1, on the reverse strand, counting down.
CGTTCCGTCGCCAGCGTTCACCACCCCGCGTAATACCCCTCGGGCGCGAACACTTTCGTCTTTCCGCCGTCGATCGTCACGGTCACGCTGCGCCAGTCGTTCTCGCGTGTCGCAGGATCGGTGCGGATGAATGCGAGGAGCTGAGCGCGCAGCGCCGCTTCGATTTCGGCGTAGACGGCGGGAAGCTCGCGCAGCGTGCTGATGATGTGCAGCGAGCCGCCGGTGGCGCGCGCGACGCGCTGCAGTTCCTCGCTCGGCGGATCGGAGATCCAGCTGCCGGCGGCGCTCGCGCGCGGGTCGGCGGCCATGGTGGTAAGGCTCCACGCGGGCGTGGCGATCACGTGAATGGGCACGCTCACGCGACGCGCCACTTCGCTCACGTCGCTCGCGCGGTACGCGCTGGTGCGATCGACGCCGTCCGTGAAGACGATCAGCGCGCGGCGGCCTTTCACACCTTCGAATTGCAGCAGGCCGAGAACCATGGCGTCGTGCAGCGCGGTCAGGCCGTCGGGGCGGACGCGCATGATCTGGCGTCGCAGCAGCGCGCGATCGTTCGTCGCGGGCTGCGTCAGTTTCGCGCTCGTGTCGAACGTGATGAAGAAGGCGCGATCGCGTTCGCCGAGCACGGCGTCGAGGAAACGAACAGCCGCTTCCTGCAGATCGGGCAGCGTCTTCTGCATGCTGCTCGAAACATCGAAGAGCAGGCCGACGGTGAGCGGCGTTTCCGCGGCGGTGGCGATCGATTCGACGTTGCGAACGCGCGTGCCTTCGCGCACGGTGATCCGATCGGCGGCGACCGCGGCATTCGCGTCGTCGAGCGTGATCGGCAGCTGCACGAGCTGCACGTCCGCGCGTCCGGAAGCGCCGCTCGCGTTCAGCAATACGGCGTCTTCGGAGGTGCGGCCGTCGTCGAGCTCTGCGACCGCGCGCAGCACGCCGAGCTGTTCGGAGGGGATGTTGATGGTCGCATCCCACGGCGGCGTGGCGAGCACCGCGCGCTCGGCGTCGTTCCACGAAACGACCACGCGGCGGATGCGCCGCGCCGCCGGTGTGCGCACGTTCATCGAGACGGTCGTCGCACCGCCCGCTGACCCGTCGCGCGGCGAAACGAGCCGCAGCCAGAACGTCTCGCCGCCTTCGTTCACGATGCGCTCATCGCGTCCGAGCGAATGTCCGGCGCGATCGAATGCAGTGACGCGAATGGCGTGGTGTTCAGGGGTCGCGCCGAGGTCGAGCGTCGCCGCGAACGGCGGCTTGGTGATCGTCGCGACATCGCGATCGTCGACGGAGAAAACCACGCGGGCGACGGCGGCGGAGCTGACCTGTGTGCGCACGAACTGGCGTCCGCTGATGACCTGCCGATAGAGCGGCAGGATGCGAATCATCGTCGCGGTTGGCTCCGTCGCTTCTTTGGCAGCAGTGCCGTCGAGTTGCGCGAGCAGCGCGACCGCGGGCTCACTCCCCGCTTCGCGCGCACGCACCAGCGCCGCGCGCGCCGCAGTGGTCTGGCCGAGGAGCGCGAGCGCGAAGCCGGTTTCGTAATCGGCGGCGGCGACGGCGCCCGATTCGCTGCTTTGCAACGCGCGCTCTAAATGCGGCGCCGCAGCGCTGGCGGAATCGAGGATGATCCCGAAGTTCGTCGTGTCGGGCACCATCGGCCAGCGCGCGCGCAACGTGCCGGTGCGATCGTAGAGCGCGAGATGCGGATCGCCGTGGTCCGGCGCATCCATCACCGCGAAGACGACGTTCGCCAGCCGTCGCGCAATGGCCGGATGCACGAGCGTGTCGCGCACGAATTCATCGCAGCGCGCGCACGGGTTGGCGCGGTAGAAGATCACCACCGCCTTCTTCTCGCGCTGCGCACCCGCCAGCATTTCGGCGTCTTGCGCAAACAGCGGTGTGCAAGCGATGGCGAGGAGAAGCGCGAGGGCCGCACGCATGACGGCATTATCGCGCCGCCGCGCGCACGCACCTGTTACAGCGACCGCAGCACGTCCTCGGCCCGTTTCCGTTCCGCCGCGAACTTTTCCTTCGGCGCGCGCGCAATGTAATCGCGCAACGCTTTCCGCGCGACCTCGCGCTTCCCTTCCGCGGCGGCGACGAGGCCGAGGTTGAAGAGCGCGTCGAGTTGCGACGGATCGATCGCCACGGCGCGCGACCAGCGTTCGATGGCCATCGCGCGATTGCCGCTCTGCGCGTCGATGACGCCGAGCACGTTCAGCGCGAGCGGCAGGTTCGCGTTGATCGACAGCGCGTGGTCCAGGTAGCGCCGCGCCAGATCGCGCTGGCCGTTACGCAGCGCGACGATGCCGAGGTTTTGATAGGCCTTGGCGTTGTCACGATCGAGGTTCAGCACGCGCTGGAACGCAGCCACCGCGCCGTTCACGTCGCCGCTGTCCGCGAGCGCGATGCCGTACGCGTTGATCACATCGAGATCGCTGCCGTTCGCGAGCGGCTGCAGAACCGCGACCGCCGCGCGCGCGCGGCCGTTCTCGCTGAGCAGCAATCCGAGGCGCGTGCGCATCGCTTCGTTCGCGGTGCCGGCGGCAACTTTGCGCTCCAGCACCGCGATCGCTTCATCCGGGTTCTCGTTCTGCGCGAGGAAGAACGCGAGCATCTCCTGCGCGAGCTGCATGTCCGGCCGCGCCGCGACGAGCTTGCGCGAGAGCTCCAGCGCGCGATCGAGCTTGCCCATCTGATATGCAGCGATCGCTTCGTGCAATTCGTTGTCGAGTGTGACGAGCCGCTTCGGATCGTCGTCGACGGTGTACGTGGTCTTCGCCGACGTCCCGCTCAGATATCCGAGGCTCAACAGCTTTGACTGTTCCTCGGACGTCACATTCGATCGCTTCGCCGGCGTCGGCGCTTCGCTCTTGAGCAACTCGCGCAACGCCACCACGCTGCGGCGGTCTTCGCCGTAACGGTTCGCCGCTTCGTGCGGATCGCGCGGCAAGTCGTAGAGCTCGGGCAGCGGCAGCTCGATCAACTTCTTCCCGCCCGAGATCACGCCGACGAGCGGCGCCCAGCCGCGATTCAGCGATGCGGAGAGCGCTTCAAAGTACGTGTGCGGACGCTCGCCCGCCGCGAACAGCGAGCGGCCTTTCATCGCAGCCGGCGGCGCGATTCCGGCGCGCGCGAGGATGGTCGGCGCGATGTCGATATGGCCGACCCAGCGATCGTCGATCGCATGCTTGCGCGTCGGATCGGCGACGACGAGCGGCACCGCCAGCGTCGATTCGTACGCGAAGAGGCCGTGCGTCTGCTCGCCGTGCTCGCCGAGGGATTCGCCGTGATCGCCGGTGACGACGACGAGCGTGTCGGGCGCGGCGTCGAGTAGAGGACCGAGCGTCGCCGCGAGCATCGCATCGGCTGCTGCGACTTCGCCGAGGTAGAGGCGATCGCGGTACTCATCGCGAAAGGGCTGCGGCGGTATGTACGGCGCGTGCGGCTCGTACAGATGCACCCAGAGAAAGCGACGCTGGTTGCCGTGCGCCTGCCACCACTCCTTCGCGCGCGCGAGCGTCACGTTACCCGGCCGCTCCTGCACCGCGAAGTCGAGAACGTGCGCCGCTTCGCCGTACTGATCGTCGTACGTATCGAATCCGCGCGCGAGACCGAAGCGCGAATCGAGCGGATAAGCGCTCACGAATGCGCCGGTGGCGAAGCCGGCATCGTGTAAGAGCGACGCGAGCGTGACCTGTTTCGCATCGAGCGCGAAGCCCGCGTTGTCGCGGATGCCGTGCTGCCACGGATAGAGGCCGGTGAGGATGTTCGTGTGCGAGGGCAGCGTGACGACGTTGTGCGCATGCGCGTGCGTGAACACGGTGCCGCGCGCGGCGAGCGCATCAAGAAACGGCGTCTTCACGCGCGCGTTGCCGGTGAAGCCGGGCGCGTCGGCGCGCAGCGTGTCGATGGTGATGAGGATGACGTCGTGCACCGGCCGCGCTTCGCGCTGGCGGCAGGCTGCGAGGACGACGGTCGCGAGCAGCGCGAGGAGCCTGCGGCGCATCGCCGGCAGGGTATCATCCGCCGCCATGAATCGACGCGCTGCAGCCGCTCTGATGTCGTTCCTCCTCTTCGCCGCCTGCCGCACCACCACCACGAGCTCCACCACCGCGCTGCCGACGACGCAGATCGAAGCAATCCGCGCACGCGCCGACGTGACGCGCGCGATGCAGCAGGTCGAGAGCGACCGCGACGCGATCATCGCGGAATGGCGCGCGATCACGGAGATTCCGGCGCCGTCGTCACACGAAGAGAAGCGCGCGGACTACGTGCAGGCGAAGCTCCACGAATACGGTCTCACCGACATCCAGCGCGACTCCCTCGGCAACGTCTTCGGCACGCGCAAAGGCACCGGCGGCGGCAAGCACGTCGTCTTCGACGCGCATCTCGACACCGTCTTTCCGATGGAAACGAATCTGAAGACGCGCGTCGAGAACGGGAAGATCTTCGCGCCCGGCATCGGCGACGACACCAAGAACGTGGAAGCGCTGCTGGCCATGATCCGCGCGATGAACGCGGCGAACGTGGAGACGAAAGGCGACGTGACGTTCGTCTTCACCGTGCGCGAGGAAACCGATTTCGGCGGCGTCTATCAATTCCTGAAGGATCACGGCCCGTCGATCCAACGCTACGTGACGCTCGACGGCGGCTACAAAGGCTTCACCTACGGCGGCATCGGCATCTACTGGTTCCGCTATCACTTCCTCGGACCCGGCGGCCATACGCGTTCCGACACGCCGCCGTACTCGGCGACGCTGCCGGCGGCACGCGCGATCGAGCGGCTTGCGAAGTTGAAACTGCCGCGCGGCTGCTGGCTGAACGTGGGGATGCTCGGCGCGGGCGATGTGTTCAACGCGAAGGCGGCCGATGCCTGGTACAGCGTCGATCTCCGTTCGAACAACGAAGAGTTGCTGAAGAAACTGGAGAAGCAGGTCGACGCGATCGCAAACGAGGAAGCAGCGCGCGTGGGGATGAAGATGCGCCGCGACGTCGATTCGACGGAGGAAGTGGCGAGCCTGCCGGGCCATCGCAATTCGGAGATGGTGCGCACGACCGAAGCGGTGTGGCGCGCGTTCGGTTTCGATCCGCCGATCACCGACACGGCTTCGAATCACACGAGCGCGGCGCTGCGCGCAGGGATTCCGGCCATCGGCACGGGCGTCGGACCGTGCGAAGGCGGACACGCGCTCGATGAGAACTGCGAGATCGAGCCGGTGTTCACCGGCATCAAGCGAAACATCGTGCTGGCGGTGGCGCTGGCGGAGTGAGCTTGCGGCGCGCGTGACGCGAGTTCAGCGTTGCGCGCGCCAGTAACGCGCGCCGTCTTTGTCGCCGAGCACTTCGAGCGTCTGCGCGATCTGCTCGTACGTGGTGCGATTCGGCGCGGCGCTGGCCCACGTGCGAATCTCCTGCTCCGCTTCCTGCATCCGCCCTTGCGTGGCGAGCAGCACGACGAGTCCGCGCCACTGCGACGGATCGCTGCGAATGGCGGCGCGGAACTCCTGTTCGGCTTCGGACGCGCGGCCGAGGCGCGCGAGGGCGTCGGCGCGCAGCGCGTGGTTCGTAGTGAGGCGAAGCACGTCGTCGTACCTCCCCTGCTTCTGCGCGACGAGCGCGCGCGTGTAGCGGGCGGGCTCACCATCGCCGCCCAGCGCCGCTTCGCGTTCCGCGCGGACGAGATCGTTCTGTTGCAGCGCGATGCGCGCGAGCAGCTCGTGCGCGCGAGCCGGATCGCTGCGCAACGCGAGCTCCGCATGTTGCTCGGCGCCGCGCAAATCGCCCGCGAGCAACATCTCATTCGCGAGATCGGCGGCGAGTTGCGTCGCTGACGGATTGCGGCGCAGCGCTTCTTTCGCGCTGGCGATTCCCTCCGCCGTTTTGCCGAGGCGGAAGAGCACTTTCGAGCGGACATCCCAGAGATCGACGATCTCCGGCTCGCGCTTCAGCAGCGCATCGAACGCGACCAGCGCCTTCTCGTCTTCATGATCGCGATAGAAGCGAAAGGCGTCCTGCAGCGCGCGGAACGTTTCGGTTTTGTCTTTCGGATCGGGAAGCGGACCGCTGGTCTGTACGGTCGAGCCGAGGTAGCCGAGTGCGGCGAGCTTCTTCGCTTCTTCTGCGTCGATGGCGGACGGCGCGGATGGTTCGATGACGAACGGCGCGAGCGTGTCGCGCAGCGCGGCGTAACGGCGGCGGCGCGCGTCGAGCACGTTCGTCTGTTCGTGAGGATCGCGCGTCAGGTCGTACAGTTCGGGCTTCGGCGCGCGGATGAAATGTTCGTCGCCGTCGACGAGCGAGTGCAGATCGCTCCAGCCGAAATGGAAGCGCGGGTAGTACGTCTCGATGTACACCGGCGCGGCGGCGCGTTCGAGGATCTGCGTGCGATCGAGGCGCGCCACACCGTCCATCTGCGGCGCGGATACGCCGAGGATGGAGAGGATCGTCGGCGCGACATCGGCGAGGCCTGCGTTGGCGTCGATCGATTTTCCGGCCGATGCGTTCGACGGAAGTTTGATCAGCAGCGGGACGGAGATCGATTCGCGGTAGAGGAAGATCCCGTGCTCGTCTTCGCCGTGCTCGCCGAGTCCTTCGCCGTGATCGGAGAGGACGATGATCAGCGCTCGATCGTAGAGGCCTTGCTGCTTCAGTGAATCGAAGAGGCGGCCGAGGAGGGCGTCGGTGGCGGCGATCTCGCCGTCGTACGGGTTGCGGTAGCGCGAGCGGAACGGCTCCGGCGGTGTGTACGGCGCGTGCGGCTCGTAGAAGTGGAGAAAGTAGAAGAACGGCTGCTGCGCGTGCGCGCCGATCCACGACTGCGCGACGGCCAACGTTTCGTCGCCGCGGCGCTGCACGGCGCCGAGCGACTGCTCGCCTTTCGCGGCATCGACGTGATCGTCATACGCGTCGAAGCCGGCGCGCAAACCACTTTCCCCGCGCAGCACGAACGCGGAAATCGCAGCGCCGGTGGCGTAGCCGCGGTCGTGCAGGATGGAGGCGAGCGTGCGGCCGGTGAAGCGGAAGCCGGTGTTGTCGCGCACGCCGTGGTGCGCGGGCAGCAGTCCGGTGAGGATCGTGCTGTGCGACGGCAGCGTGAGCGGCGTGTGGCTCCAGGCGCGCGAAAAGAGCACGGCGTCGCGGCGGAACGCATCGAGCGCCGGCGTGTCGACGTCTTTGTAGCCGTACGCGGGCAGATGGTCGGCGCGCAGCGTGTCGATGGAGATGAGGATGACGGGCGGCGGCGCGGCGGGCTCGCGTTTGCACGCGCTCGTCGCCGCGAGAACGACCAGCGCGCAAATGAGTCGTAGAGTCGCAGAGTCGCCGAGTCGTCGAGGAACGAGCGCGCCGCGATCTCTGAGACTCTGCGACTCTGCGACTCGCCGACTCATTCAATACGGATTCGACAGCATCACGCCGTCATTCACATCCACCGTGTAGAAGCCCCACTGCGGCCGCGTGACGAGATCGAACGAGAGGCCGCTGGCCACGCGCCAGATCTTGTAGCCGCAGTATGTGAGCGGCTGGCCCGGCAGCGCGCGCTCGGGAAAGTGATCGGCGAGCACAAAGTACGCAGGACCTTCGCCAATCACGGTGGCGATGCCGCGCGGATCGACCAGCACGGCGGTGCGTTCATTGGCGGCGATGCCGAGGTAGGAGTTGACGCGGAGCTCGCGAAGGGCGCGGGCGAGGAAGGCGAAGAGGCGGCCCATCCGATCGCGCTGCGCGAAATGCGTGTCGGTGATCACGTCCTCCATGTACCGCCAGTCGAAGAAATCGGTGGTGAAGCTGATCTCCCAGTTGTACGGATCGGCGAGCGCATTTTTAGAAACGGCGCTGGCGTCATTGCAGGCGTCGTAAATCGACTTCCCTTGAATGGCCATGCCCGCGCTGGTGCCGCCGATCGCGCCGCCGCGCGCGTACACCGCGCGCACCGCTTTTTCGATCGGCGCTTCATTGAAGAAGCGCGTGTAATTGCATTGATCGCCGCCGGCGAAGAAGACGTATTCGGCGTGCGCCACTGTGTCGACGACATCCTGACGCCATGACGATTCGCGATCGGTGATGACGAGCGTCGTCACCGAGTTCACGCCGCGCATGGCGTAGAGGTAATCGTTGTAGCCCGCTTCACCGGAAGAGCGCAGCACCACGATGTCGATCTTCGTGTCGCAGTCGTGGCAGCCGCGAATCCGGTCGATCACTTCCTGATACGCAGCGTCGATGTCTTTGCCGCCGCCGGCCAGATGCAGCACCGGACCGTGCAGCGGCGGAGAGACGTCAACGGTGCTGCCGGTGGCGTAGCGCGTCAGTGCGGCCTGCAGCGGCAGCGCGAGAAAAAGAAGGAGGACAGGCACGAATGCCTGTCCTCCGCGTACGACCCGAGTGTTCGTCAAAACTTGATGCGCGCTCCGAGACGCCAGATGCGCGGGCTTTGCAGCTGCTCGATTTTGTTGTTGCGGGTGAGATCCGTACCGTTCGCGGTGTACATCCGGTTGTCGCGCCAGAGCACCGTGCGCTGATTGGTGGCGTTGAAGAGATCGATCGACAGGTTCAGGCCGGCGCGTCCGGCCAGATTGAAGTCTTTGGCGAGGCGCAGGTCGAGATTGAACAGATCGGGCAGACGATCGTTGCCGAAGCTGTCGGAGACCAGAACCTCTTTGTTGCCCGAGCTGTCGCCCGGATTGACGCGGCGGAAGTACGGGATGACATAGCCCTCGCGTCCGACCGCCGCTGCCGCTGCGGTGAAGCCGAGCGGGAGGTTGTAGGACGAGTTGACCGAGTACGCCCAGCGCGAGTTGATGTAGCCGGCGATGCCGCCGCTCGAAGCCACGACGTCGCCGTTGCACGAGGTGCAACTGTCGCCGCTGACGATCGGCGTGGGATTGACGAAGCCGTCCGGTCCGACGTGCTGCTTCCAATCCATCACCGTGACGTTGCCGCGCAGCATCCACTTATCAGTGAGCCGTTTTGTCGCAGCAAGCTCCAGTCCGTTGTACGTCTGGTAGTAATCGGGCCGGTTCGTGGTGACGTAGTTCGTCGGCACCGGCGTTCCCGGTTTCAACTTGTAATAAGGCACCGAGTACGTCGAGCCGTCCGGCAGCGTGCCGGTCGTCGATCCAGCCAGGACGTAATCGGCGCTCGTATAAAAGTCGCCTGCGCCGCGCGTCTTCTCGTACTGATCCCAGGTGAAATTCGTCCGTTTGCGCCAGGTGTAATTGAGCGAAACGCCGAATGCGGCGCCAATTTCGCGCTCCACGCCGACGTTGAATTCGTCCGTGCGCGTCGGCTTCTGGTTGTAATCGATGCGACCCGGTGCATAGCCGGCGGCAGGATTGTCGGGGTCGATGTTCTTGAAGCTATAGAGGCCGGAATCGAAATCGATCTCGTTCCGCTGCACCGTCTTGTCGCCGTTCAGATCTTCCCAGTAGTAATAGAGCATCTGCACGCGATAGAACGGATTGGAGGAGCCGGCGTCGCTCGACCCCAGCTGGTCCATGTAGCGGTTGTAGCCGCCGCGAATGACCGTCTTCTTGGCGGTGTCGAGCGCATACGCCGCGGTGATGCGCGGCGAGAAACCCTTCCACTCAAGCGCACGCTCATCGCCCGCGTAGCTGACGGCGGGCAGAAGATCGGGAACGACCGGATTGGCCGGCACGTTGCTGCCGAAGTTTTTCGCGCTCTGCAGGTCGTAACGCACGCCACCGGTGAGGGTGAGGTTGCGCAGCACGACGGTGTCGCCGAGGTAGGCGTCCTTGTAGCGGGAACCGAAATTCGGAACGGCGGGACGCGTCAGCGCGGCCAGCGCGTAATCGTCATAGAAATTGCCGAAGTTGCCGTTGCCCGGCCAGACCGTCTCGGAGCGAACAGGCGTGTCGCGATAGTCGAAGCCGTATTTCAATTCGTGATTGAGCGCGCCGAGCTTCACGTACGACGACGCTTCGACGTGCGTGTTCTTCTGCGGCGCGTCCTGCTCGAAGTAGTTGTACGTGCGATGCCAGCCGTTGTCGCTATCCCACCAGGCGTCGACGTCGCGTCCGCCCACCGGAGTGAGCGTGTAGCCGTTGCGGATCGTGGCGTAGCTGGCGGAGAGGTAGTGGTTGGCGTTGATGATGTGCGTGTCTTCGAACTTCAGGATGTCGCCGGGTCCGGCCTGATTGAGCGCCGTCTCCGGCGGACGCGTGGTGCTCAGGCCGCGCCCGTTCACCTTCTTCTCGTTCCACATGAAGTAGATGTCGGCTTCGTTGGCGCGAGTGATCTGTGCGTTCAGCTTGCCGTTCCAGTTCTCGAGCTTCGTCCGCTGCAGCTGCGGGTTCGTCCCGGTCACGATGGCGTTCGTGGCGGCGAAGTTGTTGATGCCGTTGTTGGAGTGCGCGCCCCAGATCCAGAGGCGGTCGCGCAGGATCGGCCCGCCCACTTCGAGGCCGTAGTCGTTGATGCCGTCGACGGAGTTGACCCCGGAGGCGAGGTAGCTCTTCGCGTCGTCCGGGATCGATCCTTCGGCCTGCATGTCTTTGTTGGTGGTGAAGTAGCGCGCGGAGCCGCGCAGCTCGTTCGTCCCGCGCTTGGTGACCATGTTCAGATGCACGCCCGGCGTGCGGACGCTCGGATCCGACGAGCCGGTCGAGATCTGCATTTCTTCGAAGGCGTCGAAGTCGTAATAGAAGGCCGAGGTGCCGGTGGCGGCCATGTCGCTGACCGGCACGCCGTCGATGTTCCACTCGGTCTGATGGCGCTCGACGCCTTTGCCGATGAAGTACGACTGCTGGCCCGATTCATTGCCGCCGACGTTGACGCGATCGACGAGCACGGACGGCACCGACTGCAGCACGACCCACGGATCGCGCGCGGTGGGGATGTTCTCGAGCTCCGCGTGATCGACGATGGCGCCGCCGGTGGATGCGCTGCGCGTGTCGATGACCGGCGCGACCGCGGTGACCGTGAGCGTCTCCGCCACCGCCGCCGCCATCTTCAAATTCACCTCGGCACTCCTGCCGACGGTGACGAGCACACGCTGCCGAAGACTGGAGAAGCCTTCGAGCATCGCGGAGAGCTCATACGTCCCCGGATCGAGGTTGAGGAATCGATAGTTCCCCTCGGCATCCGTGACGAACGTCTGCGGCGCACCGATGCCGCTGAGCGTGACCGTGACGCCCGGCAACGCGGCGCCACTCTGATCCATGGCCTTGCCGACCACGCTGCCGGACTGCACCTGCGCGAAAAGAAGAGGAGTGACGAGCAAAACCAGGAGGGAAATCAGAACCGTGAGACCGGAAGAGCGAGACCCGTGCGTACCCATTCGTTCTCCTTCGTAACCTGCGACGGAAATGGCGTGGGACTGTGGCGGAAATGGTAACCGCGGAGAGCCGCGGAAGCGAGAAGGAGGTGACGAAAGGGGTGTGGGGTGGGATACTCCGCCGAAGTTGAGAGAGGAGTGGACCCCATGCTCGCATTCCGGCGCCTCGTCCTCCTGACCTTCGTCGTCCTGGCAAGCGCCCCTGTGCTCCTCGCGCAGGGCCTGCCGCTCACGATGTCGAAGTCGTTCACCCCGTCGACGGTTTCGGTCGGCGGCACGGCCACGACGACGATGACCGTGTCGATCACGAATCCGAACGGCTTCTCCGTCAGCGGCATCAGCTTCAGCGACACCTACCCCGCCGGTGTCGTGCCCGACCAGGTGGGCGCGTACACGTGCAGCGCGGGAAGCGCGGTGTTCAACGGCGCCGGCTGGGCACTCAACAACGTCACCCTCGGCGCAGGCGCCTCGTGCAGCGTTCCCATTCTCATGCACGCGACGCTGGCGGGTGCGATTACGAATACGACTTCGCAAGTTACTGGCACTGGCGTTCCACCCGGTGGGCCGGCCTCGGCGACGCTCAATGCGATCGCGCCGAACACGCCGACGCTTTCCGCGTGGATGTTGATCGCGCTGAGCGTGATGATTGCGGCGCTGGCTGCGATGAAGATTCGGGGATGAGGGGTTTGGAGCGGGCGACGGGATTCGAACCCGCGGATAGGAATGGGTGTCGTAGAGACGCAAATAGAGACCAGAATAGAGACCCTAGAATCGACGGCGGCACTCTGGGCCGAGGGCACCCATCAGGCACTTGATTGCCGTCCATTAGGATTCGGTCACCATCGCGTCCCACCGCAGCCGGTACCGCCGTTCACGTTCAAGGAACGCTCGCTCACCGCCTTCGAGAATCTCGCATACACGCTTCCGGATGTCGCCATCTTCGAGGGAGCCGCGATGATAGGAGATTGTGGGCAGCGCGTCAGGCGCAGTGCGAACAGACTCGGCGACGATGACCTGCTCCGCATCTGTGTTCACCACGAGATTCGCATTGTGAGTCACGACGATGACTTGACGGCGCTTTCGCGCCTCGCGGAAATGGGGTACCAGTTCTTGGAAGACTGAGTTTGGGTCGAGGTTCTCCTCCGGCTGATCAATGATGAGCGGGCGCTGGTCTTGGCGATCGACCGCGAGGTACAAGAGCAGGAGCACGATCCCGCGTGTCCCCGGAGAAAGCTGCTCGATCGCCACGCCGTCATATTCGATGCCGTACTCGATGCGGATATGGGACGTGTCGTAAAGCCAAGCTGCGACTTGCTGCACCCACTCTCTTCGCTGCTCGGGCATCACTGACGCTGGTATGGCTTTGATGAGATCTTTCTGAAATTCCGACCGGAAAGCATCCATCGCCGTCGCGACATCTTCGGCCGATCCCGTCCGCCACGCCGCAAGGAGATACTTCTCCGCTTCTTCCTGCAGCGCGCCGTGCCCGCGGAAGCGCGTCTCTTTGCGAAGGTCTATGAGATCTTCGCCGCGGCGTACCCATTCGGCCACGCCAACCCTCCGTCGCACCACAAACTGCAACTTTCCCAACGTCCCTGTTTCGCCCGAGAGGTTTGCCTTCAACGGCGAGTACAGCCGAGTAAGCACCTCTTCCTCGTCAGCGAGAGTAGCGAAGATGTCTGCGTATGCGCGACGCCGTGAGGCTATGTGTCCGGCGCGCCTGGAATCAGCGCCCTCCGCATTGAGAATCTCCGCGGCAATCCGCCGCAGTGTCGCCTCCTGCTGTCCGATTGTCTTCTGAAGTTCGGTGTAGCGCCGTCGCCGTTGGTCGTCGATTCCGACTTCCCGTTTTAGCGCTTCACGCTTGGCTCGCAAGGCGACCAGCGGCCAGTCGGCGCTCGGGGCAGTATTCAGGTCCACCGGATTGGTGCCTGAAGTTGCCACGGCCACCTGCGACAACAGGTCTGCCCTCAGCTGCGCGATTATGGCCGCGGGATCACCGGCGAATTGCATTCTGAAGGCTTCCCAGTGCGTGTCGGTGAGCTTCGCTTCGTTAAATCGCCGACGCATGTCGGCGTGGCGCGCGGGCTCTGTGCGCGTGCTGAGGTAGGTGACCTCGGCAGCGAGATCTTCGAACTGCTTCCTGCGACGCCCGAGAGCCTCGATCCGTGCCTCGGCATCTGCGCATAGCTTCTCGACTGCACCGAGCTGCTGCGCGCGTTGCTCATTGCCCTTCGGAATCATCGACTGGAGGTCGCGGCGGTTCTTCTCGATCTGCTCTTGCAGCGCTTCGGCGTCTTTTCGACCTTTCACCAAGCCTTCTCGCAACGCCTCCTCATGAACCACCCGCTCGCTCATTGCACTGATCTCGTGACGAAGATCTTCACGCCGTCGATGGATGGGTTCCAGCATGATGTCGCTCAGTTCGTCGAACGACGACGCTTCGAGGCGATCTGTGGGGTCCGTGGCCTCGTAGACCACCCCTTCCATCTCCTCGCGTAGCTCAATCGCGAGACCGGAGGCGGAGCACAACTGCTCGACAAAATGCTGCGAGAGGTACGCGACCTCGGCATAGTCCTCATTCGCGTCCTGCGCCCTGGGATCGAGCGGCGCGTTGCTCTTCGAACCGTCAACCCACGTCAGCTCGACCGAGGCTGCGCCTACATAGTTCACGGGATCGGCCGCTCGACGAAGGAACGAAGACTGGCCCTGTGACGATCGGATGGCGTTCGCGCCGGCAGCGATGATGTCGGCGAGCGCGGTCTTGCCCGACCCGCGGGCGCCGATAATCGCGATCAGGCCGGTATTGAGTTCAATATGGTTCGAGTTCAGCCATGGCGCGTTCGCCACCTGCACCTCGCTTACGCAAAGTGATGACGGAGACCGCGGGGGAGACGTCGGGCCGATCCATACACGATCGTCGGGTTCAATGACGGCTTGGCGTAGGGTCTCGAAGGTGGGGTCACCCTTCAGCCAGCAATAGCGGTCCATGTCAGGCGCAGCGACGGCCTCGTCGCGATGGGCGTCGGATCCGTGAAGACACGGCTTCAGCGCGCCATACGTCATCTCGATTTCCTGCACGCTGCTGCCTTGTCGCTTGCCGAGCCAGAACTCACGATGGGAAGGCGTCGCGGCAAAAATGATGTGCGCGAAACGTTCTATTTCTCTGCGTGTAGCCGTGAACGAATCATCATCCTGTAGTCCGGATGTTCCATCCCCTTTGGCTCCCGCGACCGCGACGAGGCAGTTCTGGCGCATCCAACTTTCGGTACGGAATAGCCGGCGGAGGTCCGCCAGCGTGACCTTGAACTGCGACGCGCCGGCTCGTCGCGCCGCTTGATCGTCGAGCGTTTCCTTCGAGACAGCGCGACCAAGGTCTGCCAAGTCCGCGAGCGAGCAGCGATAATTACGTTCCTCAAATTCGAAGGTGAGCTGAGCGAGGATGCGCTCGATCTCGTTTTCGTGGTGCGGGTCGCCCGGCGAGAAGAGAAAGTGGATGTTGATGGGTTTCTGCTTGGCCGTCTTGATGTCCAGACGCATCTCGACATTTGGGAAAAGGAGCTGCACTCCGGCGATGCGACCAGCGGCTTTGTACTTCCTCACGGCACGGTACGTCGAAATGCAGAAGTAGTCGGTGACGCCAAGCGCCTCCACAACCGGCGATTGCTCCTCGATGCGCGTCAGATACGACTCCCAGTTGCTGCCGAATTGATCGTTCAGCAGCGTTCCTGGCGCATGCATGTGCGGATCCCACCGCCGCCATTCTGAGCCGCGGGCGTTGGTGTTGTTTACGTTGGACATGGACTCGGAATGGATTGTAGCGGCTTCGTCGTCCCGGCCGTGCGAAGTGGCGCCAAGAGCAAGCAAGATAGGCCCCCGAACGATCGAGCCTGCCGGAAGATAAGGCAGGTCTCAGCCTGCCTGACCGGTCGCCGTCCAAAACTGCACAGGAACCGGCGCGTCGGTTGGGAATGTTTCGATCTCGAACTCTCGACGGACCCAGTGCCATGCGGCCATCACGGTCGGCCACAAGCCAATGATAAGCGTGCGATCGCGAACGTCCCACTGCATGTGCGCGCTTCCTTACGAGTTGCTTCGGCAGTTCAGCCGGCAAGCGAGGCGACGCCTCGACCGTCGGTGGCCAGCGTGCAACCAAGTCGTTGCCAGACTTGCTCGGGGTCGCCATCGCTGATCGGGAAGTCGCGCGATGAAAGGAGAGTGAATGCGCATGCCCTTCGGCGAAGATCGGCTTGCGTCGCGTGCAAGACGCGCGCGGTGGTCCCGGTGTCGTCGGGCAGCGGTCCGATCAGAAGCGTAGGCACGTGAGGTCGAAGCGATGCGTCTGGCGCGGAGTGTCGAGCAGTGCGATGGAGTCGAAGCGGAGATGATTGGATGTTTACAAACAGCGATGAATTCATCGACGAACGCCTTGAAGCGCTGCCGCAAGGCGTGCCTAGCAAGCACGTGTCGATCGCCTACGTGCTACAGGCTTTCGCTTGTTACGCTGCGGTTTGCCATCAACGGGGTCTCCGAACACGGATTGGCGTTGATCCCTGACTCTAAAACAAAGCGTCTCTGCCTGACGAACATGCGGCGATCACCGCGGCGAGTGCACTCCTCCCGCCGCCGAACGTAGGTTCCATCGTCATCCCTGCTCACTAATTGTGACCAATGTGTATTCACCAAGTCCGATCCGCTGCGGCGGAAACAGCGGCGCGTATTCGACGGGGATGTCGGCGATCGCGCGGCGCAATTCCTCTTTGCGCAAGCCGCCGCCGAGCCGTCGGATCCATTCGCGACGGGGGAGCCTGACGTTCTTCGCGACCGCCACGGATGCGACGTTCGAATTCAGCGGCGACGAGGTCACGTCGATCACGCAGGCGAGAAGGGTATCAGCACGCGCTGATCGCAAGGTGAGCGCCGAGGCGCCGCGAAATGCTGGCGACGAGCATGCTTTCCGTTTATCCTGACATCTCTCTACTGAACTTTCGGAGCAAGTACATGGCGCGATTCGGTGCGGTGATGCGGTTTGTCGCCCATGGTGGCCTCATGGCCGTCGCGCTGACGTGCCTCGCCGGCTGTCGCGAGCAGCCGTGCACTCCCCGCCAGATTGAGTTGCGGCTCAGCCGGACGGAGTGGGCGCCGTACCAGGCAAAGATGCGCGGCATTGCCGCGCGGGCGGCGAGTCGCATTAGGACGGTGTCCGAGGCGAACAGCGATCCGCATGCGTGGAACGATCTCGCCGTCGCGCTGCATGAGAACGCAGTGCTGCATGACGCGCCCGAGCTCCTCGCGGACTCGCTCACTGCATGCGATCGCGCGCTGTCGCTCGACGCCGAGCTTCCCGAATCGCTGTTCAATCGGGCGCTGGTGCTCGAAAAGCTCGGCCTGCGCGACGCCGCGCGCGAGGCGTGGAGCGCATATCTCACCCGCGACTCCGGACCGTGGGCCGCCGAAGCGCGCGAGCACCTTCGCAACCTTGAACGGCGCGTGTCGTTTCTGGGGCAGGCGGAACGGGCTGATCCCGCTGGGCTGCGCACACTCGCGCGATCGGATCCCTCCGACGCCCGCAGCACGGGCTCCGCGCGCATCCTCGGCCGCTGGGGATTGGCGATGCAGAAGAGCGACACGCGCGAGGCGGAGCGGCAGCTCGCAATCGCACGCGAGCTCGGAGCAGAGCTGGCTCGCGCCAACGGCGATCGGATGCTGGCTCAGGCCGTCGCGGCCATCGACGCGACACAGGACCGTGCGACGCTCGCCGCGGCGCATGTCGATTACGACGACGGACTGGTGGCGCACCAGAGCTCGCGTCCGCTGGAGGCGGAGGCGCTGCTACGGCGCTCAGCCGTCGCCTTCGCGCGCGGCGGAAGTCCGATGTCTTATCCCGCGCGCTTCTTCGCCGCGAATACGCTCTTCGATCAAGGACGATACGACGATGCCCGGCGAGAGCTCGAAGGATTGCTCGCGAACGTGCCGGCGGGCTTCGGTGGCCTTCGCGGACAACTGTTGATGCAGCTTGGCGCGCTTCACACGGTGCACTCCAATTGGGGTGAGGCCATCCGCCTTCTCGATCAAGGAACAACGATCCTCGAGCGCCTCGGCGAGATCGACAACGCCGCGTACGGCCATCGTGTGCAGGCCGTGATCTACGACCGGACCGGCAACCCCCGCGAGGCTTGGAAGCATCGCATGCTGACGTTGTGCAGCGCGGGCCGGCAGTCCGACCGCAACCTGGGACGAGTCGTCGCGTCGATCACGCACGCCGCGCTATTGGATCGCCGGTGGCGGACGGCGGCGTCATTTCTCAACGTCCAGATCGAGATCGCGCAGCGAAGCGGCGACGATGTGCAGCTCGCCGACGCGCTGCTCCTCCGCGCCGGCGTGCGCAACCGCTTGCACGATTCTGTCGGAGCGCGCGCGGATCTCGCTGCCTCCGCCGACGCTAGCAGCCGTTCGAAAGATTTAGCGTATCGAGCGTACGGCCGCGCCGCGCAGTCATTCGTGCGCGCAATGCTGACGACGTCGTCGAGGGAATCGATCGCGTGGCTAACCGAAGCGATCGCATTCGAATCGACGAGAGGCGATCGCGTGAACCTGCCCGGTCTTTTTCTGCAGCGCGGCCGCGCGCGGCGCAACGGCGGCGATCTCGCCGGCGCGGCGGCCGATTTCGAGAGCGGCATGAGCGAGGTGGAGACGCATCGCGAGTCGTTGCAGCAGGGCGAAGCACGCTGGGGCGTGTACTACTCTGCGGAGGAGCTCTTCGAAGACGCCATCGATCTCGAGCTGCATCGTAATGACGCGACGGCGGCGTTCGCCATCGCGGAACGCGCGCGGGCGCGGGCGATCCTCGACGTCTACGGCCGTTCGCCCGCCGCCG
>DASSMK010000274.1:0-22189 GCA_035688915.1 Thermoanaerobaculia bacterium | reverse complement strand
CCCGCCGAATCTCTCACGTCAGAAACTGCCGGCGGGGCAAGCCCCGACGCTCCAACGTTCGGGGCAAGCGAACGGGTTCGGCAGTCGCGTTGCAGTAGACTGAGGCGTGTACCACGACGATCAGGACGATACCGACCGGTTCGACCGAACCTTGTCGATGCGTCGCATCCCCGCGACGACGCTGTCGGGCGATGTCACTACCGACAAGCGCGGCGTCGACCGTCGTCAGTCCAACGCCCGCATTCTCCTCGGCACCATCATCACCATCGCCGTTTTGCATCTGGCGAAACCGGTGGTCGTGCCGATCGCCCTGGCCATCCTCTTCGCTTTCCTGCTCACGCCGATCGTGGCGGTGCTGGAACGCTCCTTCATCCGGCGCACCGGTGCGATTGTTCTATCGCTTGGATTGACGATCGCCATGCTCGGCGTGGGCGGCTGGTGGATTTACCAGCAATTCAACGCCGTGGCGCGCGAAATGGCCAAAGCCGCCGCCAGCGCGCAGGTCGAAAAGAAACTGCAGTTCCTTCGCCGCACCAGCGGCGGCACGATCGAGGTGGTCGAGCGCACGCTGCAACGCGTCGCCGAAGCGCGTGACCGTCCGGAGCGCGCCGATCTGAAAGTGCGCGTCATTCCGGAGCGCAAGACGCTCACCGAGCGGTACGAAGATGTGGCGCCGAGCATCGAAGCGGTAGCCGCGTCGTTCCTCGTCATCGTGGTCGTCTTCTTCATCCTGCGAGACAGGGTGCAACTGCGTGACAAGCTCTTGCGACTGGCCGGCCGCGCGCACCTCACCGTGACCACGCAGGCCATCGGCGAAACGTCGCAACGCATCAGCCGCTATCTCCTCACCATCGCGCTGCTCAACATCGGATTCGGTTTGCTGATCGGTTTCGGGCTCTGGTTTTTGCAGGTGCCGCACGCCGCACTGTGGGGCGTGCTCGCAGGGTTGCTTCGCTTCATCCCGTACATCGGCGCCGTGCTGAGCGCCGCCGCGCCGACGTTCCTGGCACTGGCCGTCTTTCCGAGCTGGCTCACCGCTCTGGCCGTTCTCGGTCTGTTCGTGTTCAGCGATCAGCTGATCGGCGGCTTCATCGAGCCGATCGTGGTCGGCCATCGCGTCGGCGTGTCGCCCGTGGCGCTGCTCGTCGCGGCGATTTTCTGGGGCTGGCTGTGGGGACCGGTCGGACTGCTGCTGGCCACGCCGATCACCGTCTGCCTCACCGTCGGCGGCGAGTTCATCCCGGCGCTGCGCGTCTTCTCGATCATGTTCGGCAGCGAGGATCCGCTGGAAGGCTACCTCAGCTTCTACAACCGCCTCCTGCTGCGCGACCGCACCGGCGCCATCGCCATCGCCGACCGTTACGCAGAGACCGCGACGATGGAGGAGATGTTCGCCGATCTCTACATCCCGACGCTGACGTTCGCGCAGGAAGAGCTCGATCGCAAACGCATCACGCCCGCACACGATCACTTCATCAAAGACGTGGTGCGCGAGCTGATCATCCGCTTCGGCGATCGCAACGCCGGCACGCCCGATCCCGAGCGCCACATCGTCGCCGTCTCCGTCGCCGGCGAGCGCCTCTCCCTCGGCACGCTCATGCTCACGCAGCTCCTGCGCAGCGAAGGCTACTCGGCCGATTACTTCACCGATCTGCCGGAGCAGGAGCTCGTCGCCTTCATCAACGAAGTGAAGCCGGAAGCGGTGTTCGTCTCCTGCTCGAACCTCGAGCACACCGACGCCGGTTTCGCGCTGCTGCAGCTGCTCTCCGCGAACTTCCCCGACCTGATGATCGTCGCGGGCGGCTCGGGATTCTCGCGCGATCGCAGCAAGACGCTGAACGCCGGCGCGACCTACGTGCCGTCGACGCTGAAGGAAGCGAAGGAAGACTTTCTCGCGCGCCGCAAAGGCACGCGGCGGAAGACAGGGCGGACGGCCACGTTTACCGGAGCGAGATTCCGCGTGCCTCCGCCCGCGTAACGCGCGCTACGCTTCCGCGCGCCGAAACTCGAGAAACCACGGCTCTCTGCGCCCGAACTTCGTTCCCAGCGCTACGCCGAATCCGAGCACCGAGGCCAGTCCCCACACGAGCGTTCCCACGCCGGGAACGAAACGGAGCGCGCCGAGGACGAGCATCCCGATCACGACCATAGCCAGATCGCCGCGCAGCCATTTGCGACGCGCCAGTTGATCGCGCGAACGCGGCGCCGCGATGAGCGAGCCGACGGCGTGGAACACGGCGATCATCCCGTACACCTTCGTCACGATGGCGAAGATGCCGAGGGCGCCGAGGAGCGGAATGCCGATGACGTAGGGGACGAGGTAGCTGAAGGCGATGGCGGTGAGCACAAAACTCGTCAGCGCCACCAGGCCCACGACGAAGCAGTAGAGCGAGCTGGAACGCGCTTCGAGCGACGAGAAGCGCACTTCGCGGCCATTCATCAGCGTCACCGCCACGGCGGCGAGCAGCCAAACCACGAGCAGTGTCGCCACGACGGCGCTCTGATTCATCGACGCCGCCGCGCCGCGCAATGAAGCGAGCGGATAGATGTGGCCGCGCACGCGATCGCCCGCGTCTTTGACCATGCTTCCCGCGTAGATCAGGTTTCCGTCGACCGCACCGGCGCCGATGAAGTTCACTTCGCCGCCGATGACGAGCAGATCGCCATGCACGACGTTCGCGACGGTGACGCTGCCGCGATAGACCTGCACGTTGCCGCTCACCGGCTCGTTGAGAATGGCGTTGCCGCCGAAGAGATAGCGATCGCGCGCCACTGCAGTGAACGCGTTGCGCTCATCGCCGCTCGCGCCGTTCGGTGCGACGAGCATGAACACGACCACCAGCGCCGCGATCGACGTCAGCGGAACGAGCAGCCTCGCGAGCGCCTTAAACATCGATCCCCTTCGGCGCGCGCCGCAGCAGCAGGAACAGAATCGTATTGATCACGACAAATGAAATGGCGATGGCCACATGCCACTGCAACGGCGCATTGTGCAGCGCGCCGCCGGCCATCTGCGTGACGTTCATCAACAACTCGAGTGAAGGAACGGCGGAGACGAGCGCCTGCGCGATGCCATGCACGGGCGATTGACCGGCGGAGATGAAAAGCACGATCGCCAGGATGGCGACAGAGAGCACGCCTGCGATCACGAGCGGCCACGTGCGATGCGACGCGCCTTCCCACGGCGCGAGCGGCAGCGCGTCGACGCGCACCGGCGCCGGCGGCGCAGCGATCGCGTCATCATCGAGCTCGCCGAAGAGCACGCGGCAGGCTTCGCATTCGTCGAGATGCGACGCATGCGCTTCCGGGTCTTCGAAATACTGTTCGCAGGTGGTCGTCATAAGGGTTCCACGAACGATCCGAGCTGCTCCTTGAGCAAATTCCGGGCTCGGAAGAGTTTGTTCTTCACGGTGCCGAGGGGAAGCTTCTTCATGGAAGCGATCTCCTCGTAGGAGAGCTCCGCAAAATGGCGGAGCTGGATCAGCTCGCGGTAATCGGACGGCAACTGCTCCACCGCCTTGTCGATCGCCGCGCTGAGCTGCTTGTTCTTCATCGCGCGGTACGGCGAAACGCCGTCATCCGCGAACTCGCGCTCTTTCCCGCTCGGCTCATCCTCCGTCGGCCGCGCCAGCGGCACCTCGGAGACCGATTTCTTCCGCAGCGCATCGATCGCGCTGTTCTGCGCAATCCGGAACAGCCAGGTCGAGAACTGGTACTTCGGGTCGTAGCGATCGAGTGCGAGATAGACCTTCACGAAGATTTCCTGAGTCAGATCGTGAGCGTCTTCGTAACGATGCGTGATCCGGTAGACGTAGTTGACGACCCGCTTCTCGTAGCGGGAAACCAGCGACGCGAAAAGATCACGGTCGCCCTCGAGGATCCGCGACACCAGGGTCCGGTCGTCGAGTTGCTCTCGTTCTGCCATTGAATTTACGGTCTCGCCCGGCGAAGGTTTATCGCCGCGCCGGATGATAACCTGCCGCCGATGATCGAAATCGACGGCCTCACCAAGAAGTACGGCGATTTCGTGGCGGTGAACCGCCTCTCGCTGCACGCCGATCCGGGCGAGATCTTCGGCTTTCTCGGCCCGAACGGTGCGGGAAAGACGACCACCATCCGCATCATCGCGGGCCTCTCATTGCCGACCAGCGGCGCGGTGAAAGTCGGCGGCGTGGACGTGGTGGCCGAGCCGGTGCGCGCCAAATCGTTCATCGGCTACGTGCCTGACCGGCCGTACCTGTACGAGAAGC
Source organism: Thermoanaerobaculia bacterium (assembly GCA_035688915.1). GTDB lineage: Bacteria > Acidobacteriota > Thermoanaerobaculia > Gp7-AA8 > Gp7-AA8 > DASSMK01. The sequence continues at coordinate 17,939 of DASSMK010000274.1, read as the reverse complement.
TGACCGGCCGCGAGCTGCTTCATTTCGTCGCCGATCTCTATCGCAAGGATTGGAAAACGTGTGAGCCGCGCGCGGTGGAGCTGCTGCGCTACTTCGAGCTGGGCGACTGGATCGACGCGCGCATCGAGAACCTCTCGCACGGCATGAAGCAGAAGCTCGTGATCGTCTCCGCGCTCGTGCACGATCCTGCGGTGCTGGTGATCGACGAGCCGATGGTCGGTCTCGATGCGCTCGCGCAGCGCCAAGTGAAGTTGCTCTTTCGCCGGCTGGCCGACGAAGGGAAGACGATCTTCCTCACGACGCACACGCTCTCGGTGGCGGAGGCGGTGTGCGATCGCATCGCCATCATCAATCACGGGAAAATCGTGGCCGAAGGCACGACGCGCGAACTGAAGAAGGAGAGCGCGCTCGAAGACGTGTTCCTCGAGCTGACGTTCGACAGCGCCGATGCGACGTGAGCGCCTCGACGACGTGCGCGCGCGCCATCGCGAAGACGCCATCCAGCGCGGCGTGAATCCCCGCGACGTCGATCTCCTCCTCTCCGATCTCCTCGGCAAATCGATGGCCTGGCTCTACGCACACGGCGACGAGCCGGTCGATGAAGCGCCGCTCGTGGCGCGCTTGCAACGCCGTTACGACGGCGAGCCGATTCAGTACATCCGCGGCCATACGGAGTTTTACTCGCGCGATTTTCTCGTCGATGAGCGCGTGCTGATTCCGCGTCCCGAAACCGAAGGTCTCGTCGAAGCGACGTTGGAGCGCGCGCCGCGCGGTGCACGTGTGGTGGACATCGGCACCGGCAGCGGCTGCATCGCCATCACACTCGAACGCGAACGTCCCGATCTGCGCGTCATCGCGGTCGACCGCTCGCTCGCTGCGCTGGCGGTGGCGAAAACGAATCGCGCGCGGCTCGAATCGAACATCGCGCTCGTCGCCTCCGATTTGCTCAGCGCTGTGCGCGGACCATTCGATCTGATCGTCTCCAATCCGCCATACGTGCCGATGCACGAATACCGCGAGCTCGCGCGCGAAGTGCGCGTGTTCGAGCCGCGCATGGCGCTCACGCCCGGGCCGCGCGGCACGGAGATCATCGCCAAGATTCTCGATCAGGCGAAGACGAAACTCGTCGACAACGGACGCGTGCTGATGGAAGTTGGCTACGGGCAGGAAGCCGCGCTGCGCGAGCTCGCGCAGACGAAGCGTTTCGACGTCGAAGCGTTCCTTCCCGACCTGGCCGGAATTCCGCGCGTCATCGTATTATCGCGGCATGGCCGGTAACGATCGCTGCCTCTTCTGCCGCATCGTCAATGACGAGATTCCGGCGAAGAAAGTTCACGCCGATGCAGACGTCGTCGCGTTTCAGGACATCAACCCGCAAGCGCCGACGCATGTGCTGGTGATCCCGCGCAAACACATCGCCAGTCTCGACGCATTGACCGACGCCGACGCAACGACCATCGGCACAACGCTCGTCCGGGCCGCCGGAATCGCGCGCGAGCTGCATCTCGAAACGGACGGCTATCGCATCGTCTGCAACAACGGCGAAGCCGCCGGCCAGACGGTCTTCCACATCCACTTCCACATCCTCGGCGGCCGCAATTTCGGCTGGCCACCGGGCTGACCGCCCGGCCCCGCCAGGCTCAAAGGCTCACAGGCTCAAAGGCTCAAAGCAGCACACGCAGCGCAAGCGCAGCGTCCTCGCCCATGCCACAGGCTAACAGCGCCCGCTCTTGGGAGAACGGCGCTGCTCTGAGCCTATGAGCCTATGAGCCTTTGAGCCTACCCCCGGCGGGGCGGGCGTTCAAATGTTGTCGACGATCGCCTGCGCGAACTCGCTCGTCTTCAGCTTCGTTGCGCCCTGCATCTGGCGCTCGAGGTCGTACGTGACCTTCTTCTGCTGAATCGTCTTCGCCATCGCGCGCTCGATCGCTTCGGCGGCTTCGGTCCAGCCGAGGTGGCGGAGCATCATGACGCCGGAGAGGATGAGCGAGCCGGGGTTGATCACGTCCTGATTCGCGTACTTCGGCGCGGTGCCGTGCGTCGCTTCGAAGATCGCCACTTCATCCGATTCGTTCGAGCCCGGCGCGATGCCGAGACCGCCGACCTGCGCGGCGAGCGCGTCGGAGAGATAGTCGCCATTCAGGTTCGTCGTGGCGATGACGGAGTACTCGGCGGGACGTAGCAGCACCTGCTGGAACATCGAGTCGGCGATGCGGTCTTTGATCACGATCTTGCCGGCGGGCGCCGGTCCGTTCATCTCCGACTCCGGAATGGTGACGTCGCCGAACTCCTCTTTCGCGAGCTGGTAGCCCCAATCCTTGAAGCCACCTTCGGTGAACTTCATGATGTTGCCTTTGTGCACGAGCGTCACGGAATCGCGGCCTGACGCGATGGCGTACTGAATCGCTTTGCGCACGAGGCGCTTCGAGCCGAATTCGGAGATCGGCTTGATGCCGATGGCGGAGTTCTCGCGGATCTTGGCGGTGGCGCGGCGCTCCATCGAGTTGATGAAGTTCACGACGTCGTTCGCGCCTTGCGAGCCGGCGGGCCATTCGATGCCGGCGTACACGTCTTCCGTGTTCTCGCGGAAGATGACCATGTCCACCTTCTCCGGCGCTTTCACCGGCGAAGGGACGCCGTCGAAGTAGCGCACGGGACGGACGCAGGCGTAGAGATCGAGCACCTGCCGCAGCGTGACGTTCAGCGAACGGATGCCGCCGCCCACCGGCGTGGCCAGCGGGCCTTTGATCGACACGCGGTAGTAGGCGAGGTGATCGAGCGTCTCCTGCGGCAGGTACTCGCCGAACTTCTCGAATGCCTTGTCGCCGGCGAAGACCTCGTGCCACGCGAACTTCTTCTTGCCGCCGTAGATCTTCTCGACCGCACCGTCCAGCACCGCGCGCGTGGCGCGCCAGATGTCCGGCCCCGTGCCGTCGCCTTCGATGTACGGAATGATCGGATCGTCAGGAACGACGAGACGGTTGTTCTGATAATCGATGCGCGTGCCGCTCTGCGGCTGAGGGATGCGGTCTGCCATAGCGCGCGCGAGATTAGACGAAACGTTGGGAACCGTGCAAACAAAGTTGGCCAGACCCAGGCTCACAGGCTCACAGGCTCAAAGGCTCAGAGCAGCACACGCGCCGCGAGCTCGCACGACTACGCACGAGCCACAGGCGCAAGCTGCGCGCTCGGGACGCCCGCGCTACTTTGAGCCTTTGAGCCTTTGCGCCTTTGAGCCCGGGTGAGGGGCGGCGGGGCGGGCGGGGGCCGACATCAGCGCGCGCAATTTCCCGATGTTGATCCGGTCGCTCTCCGTCTCCACCGTCTTCGGCGTTTCGAGGAGTTTCGGCACGAAGCGGAAGCGCGGATCGTTGAGCACGTACGCGAACGCATCCAGTCCGAGCTCGCCTTCGCCGATGTGCTGGTGGCGGTCGACGCGCGAGCCGAGCGGCTTTTTGGAATCGTTGATGTGAAACGCGCCGACGTTCTCGACGCCGACGAAGTGCTCCAGCTCGTCCATCGTTTTGTCGTAGCCATCGCGCGTCCGGATGTCGTAGCCGGCCGCGAAGATGTGGCAGGTGTCGATGCAGATGCCGACGCGCGATTTGTCGTCCACGCTGTCGATGATCCTTCCCAATTCTTCAAACGTGCAGCCGAGACACGATCCTTGTCCCGCGGCGGTTTCGAGGAGCGTGACCACTTTGTGATCCGGAATCGCGGCGTGCACTTCATCGAGCGCCCGCGCGATCTGCTCGAGCCCTGCGTCCGCACCCGCGCCCATGTGCGCGCCGGGATGCAGCACGACCGCGTGAATGCCGAGGCGCTCGGCGCGATCGAGCTCGTCGACCATGGCCGCTTTCGATTTCGCGAAGAACTCCGCGTTCGTCGTGGCGAGATTGATCAAGTACGACGCATGCGTGAGCATCGGCTGCACGCACCGCAACGACGAAAACGACGTGCAGTCGTCATCCGTGAGCACCTTCCCCTTCCACTGATTCGAATTCTTCGCGAACAGCGCGACGGACGACGCGTCGATGGCGGTCGCACGTTCGAAGACGGTGTGCAGCCCGCCTTTGGTGGAGAGGTGTGCGCCGATGAGATCGCCAGGTGCGTCAGGGAAGGTGAACCGGGACATGGAGACGGGTGAAAACGCGCTACGGCAACGATCTCATCCCGCATGCAGTACGATGAAGGGACGCCGCGAGGCAGACAAAAAAGGGAGAGCCGCGGCAACGGCTCTCCCGGCTTTGATGCTACTTGCAGGAGTAGTCGAACGTGCCCGGGCCGGGGGTGCATGTGCTGCAGCTGATGAACCACGAGCCGAGTCCGGTGCTGCAGCAGCCGAGGGAGAACAGGGCGTAGGTGCCCTCCTCGGCGAGGTCGGTCAGCGCGCTGCCCGCGGCGTATTCGAGCTCATCTCCGCCGAGCTCCACGAGGCCCGCCGGGTGGTGCGGCAATTCGCCGAGCTGCTGGTCGGTGAGGCTGTTGCGGAACGATTCATCTTTCCATGCGCGGATGATCTGATCTTTGGTCATTGGTCTTGGTCCTTTCGATCAAGTGTTGTGTTGTAGTGAGAGAGTGGCCACGCGCCGCATCAGCGCGCGGAACAACGTTTCGGATCCCGTCTCGACAATCGCCTCGGTCATCGCCGGCCGCACGGCGCGGAAGTCAGCACCGACGCGCGCTTCGGCAGAGTTGCCTGCCACGCGCACGATCGTTCCGCGGCCGACGACGATGTGATCGGTACGGCGCCGGATGAAGACGCGCTGCCCGACCGCGTAGGCGTCACCACGCGCGGGTGTGAGGATCACGTTCGATGCGCGATGCGACGACGCAGCGGCGGTGGCGTACACCGGAATTCTGACGACCGCGATGCCGACGGCGGCAACGAGAAAAGCGACGATCAGCAGGCGCGCGGCGAAGCGGACGCGCGGAGGGTTGAGCCGCGGAAGAGTGGTTTGTTCTCTTCGCGTGCCGTAGCGCGCCACAGCGGCTGTGCGGAATACTTTGGTTTGCGCGAGCATGATCGTGTCGACGAGTCCGAGGGTTCAGCGGGCGTCAGGGCGCGACGGCGTAGTCTTCCATGCGGCAGCAGCCCCACGACCACAGCTTGCAGCTGCTGTTGAAAATGGTGGAGTCGCAGTCGAGATCGAACGACGCGCAGAAGATCAGGACGGTGACTTCTTCCGCGCCGGAAGCGTCGCCGAGAGCGGCGTCATCGAGCTCGATGAGGCCGGCGGGGTGAGTCGGCAGCGCGGCCTGCTCGGCGGCGCTGAGGGTCTGGCGGTACTGCTCGTTCTTCCAGGCTTGGATGATCTTTTCTTTGCTCATGACAGGTAGTCCTCCATCTGGCAACAGCCGTAAGTGCGGATGCCGTTCGAGTCGAGTGGTGAGAGCGGATTCCACGTGCCGAACGTGCAGCAGCCGAAGGTCAGCAGCTGCTCGGTCGACGCGCTTTCGCTTCCCGCAACTTCATTGAGCGCGTTGTCGTCGAGCTCCAGCGCTCCCGCCGGATTGGGCTCGGCCACGGCGGCCGACGTTTCGCGGAAACGCGCGTCCTTCCAGTAGCGGATGATGTCGTTCGAGTCGTTGATCATGTGAGTACCTCTCGATCGCTTGCGGGCGGTGAGCGTCATTCAGAACGGGCCGGGGGATCGCGGGACAAGGCTTCTCCTCTCATGCAGATGTGATGGAGCGAAGTGGTGGCTGGGCGGCAGAGTCGATGTCGGATTCGTCTTGCGCGACGAGCTCCGCGTAATGCCCGCAGAGCGCGAGCAGCTCGTGGTGCGTGCCGCGTTCGATGATGCGACCGCGCGACATGACGAGGATTTCGTCGGCGTCGCGCACTGTGCTCAGGCGATGCGCGATGACGATGCGCGTGCACTCCAGCGAGCGAAGGTTCTCCGCGACCATCGCTTCGGTGAGCACGTCCAGGTGACTGGTCGCTTCGTCGAGGATGAGCAGCGCGGGCTCGCTGACGAGTGCGCGTGCGATGGCCAAACGTTGGCGCTGACCGCCGGAGAGCGTCGAGCCGCTTTCGGAGACGAATGTCTCGTAGCGCATCGGCATCGCCTGCACGTCGCGCTCGAAGCCGGCGAGCACTGCGGCGCGATGAATCGCTTCGAGCGGCGTCCCGGGATTCGACAGCGCGATGTTCTGCCGCACGGAACCGCTGAAGATCGACGCGTGCTGGAGGACGACGCCGATCTGCCGGCGCAGATGGCGAAGATCGAGCGATCGCAGCGAGACGCCGTCGTAGGCGATGTCGCCGCGCTCGGGCGCGCCAAGGCCGAGGAGCAGCGAGGCGAGCGTGCTTTTGCCGGAACCGCTCTCGCCGACGATGGCGATCTTCTGCCCCGGTCGCGCGGAGAAGGAGATGCCGGACAGCACTTCCGGACCGTTCGCGTCGTAACGGAACGTGACGTTCTGCACGTCGATGGCGCCGGTGATCTCGATGCGGTCGTGGCCGGAGTGAAGATGTTCCGGTGCCGCTTCGAGCACGTCGGTGATCCGATCGAAATGCGCGCGGACGAGCAGCAGCTGCTGGCCGTTCATGATCAGCGATGCGACCGGCGACAGAAACGCCGCGGCGAGCGAGCTGACGGCGAGCATCGTGCCGAGCGTCATCGCGCCGTCGAGCACGCGCACCACGCCGAGCCAGAGCAGAAGGAACGGCGAGAGCGTGCGCAACGCTCCCATCACGGTGTCGGTGACGGCGGAGATTCGTCCGCGCTCGGTCGTGGCGTTCAGCTGCGCGGCGAAGAGTGATGACCAGCGGTCGAGCGCCTGTTCTTCCGCGCCGGCGGCCTTGAGCACGGCGACGCCGGAGAGCGATTCGACGAGGTAGCCGTTCTCCGCCGCTTTCGCCGCGAGCTCGCGCTGCAGCGCTTCTTCCATCCTGCGCTGCGTGGCGAGAACGGTCGACGTCTGCAGCACCGCGAGCACGATTGCGGCTGCCGCAAAGAGCGGATCGACGAACGAGAGGATGAGCAGGTAGCTCGTGGCGAAGAGACCGTCCAGCGCGACGGAGATGGTGTTGTTCGTCAGCACTTCGCGAATGAAGCCGACGCTGTTGAGGCGCATCAGCACGTCGCCCGTCGATCGCGTCTGGAAAAACCCATACGGCAGCGACAGCAAGTGCTCGAGGAAATTCGTCATCAGCGACGAGTCCAGCCGCGCGCGGAGATAGACGAGCAGCCAGGCGCGTGTGAATGAGAGCGACGCCTGCACCGCCACGATGAGCAACATGCCAATCGCCAGCGGCACGACGATCGAGCGCACGTTCAACGGCAGGACGTAATCGACGGCGAATCGTGTGACGAGCGGCAACACCAGTCCGAGTGCCTGCAGCGCGAGGGAGGCGACGACGACACGCACGAGCATCGAGCGCGCGCCGGCCAGGGAAAGCATCTGCCGCGCGTAGCGGCGCAGCAGTCCGCGATCTTCCTTCGCGCGCTGCTCGAACTCCGCGCCCGGCTCGAACGTCAGCACGACGCCGGTGAATGCTTCGTCGAATTCGGCGGTGCGCAGAATGCGCCGGCCGACGGCGGGATCGACGATGGTGATGCGCTTCGGCGACCAGCTCTCCAGCACGACGAAGTGGTTGAAGTTCCAGTGCACGATGGCGGGGAGCGAGACGTGCTGCAGGTCCGCCGACTCCACCGAATAGCCGCGCGCGCGCAGGCCTTGCAGTCGTGCGGCGTTGACGATCGCTTTCGCCGTGAGGCCATCGCGTCCCGGCTTGCAGAGGTCGCGGCAACCAGCCAGCGACGTGGCGCGTCCGTGATACGACAGGATCATCGCCAGCGACGCCGCACCGCATTCGACGGCGCTCAGCTGGCGGATCACCGGCACGCGCCGCCGTGCGAGCACGCGCCGCATCCTCTCCACACGCTCCCCGAATCTCATGCCCGCACCTCGGCCGCCTCATCGAGCGTGAGCAGCGACGGCAGATCGCGATCGAAGAAGCGCAGCAATCCGTAGCCGATGCCGGCCAGGCCGCTCATCAGGCCAGGCGTCTCGGTCGCGCGGGGCGTGCCGCAGTACCACGAGCCGGCGGCGATGCGCGTCGCCGTTGCGGCAAGGTTGGTTTCGACACGGCGTTGCAGCTCCGCGTCCCCGCGCAGCCGAGCCGCGCGATCGAGAAATTCGGCGTTGCCGATGCCGCCGTGACAGAGCGAGTCGCTGCCTGCGAATCCTGCCAGCGTCGTTGCGATCGCGGCGTCGAGATCATCCGCGACGTACGGTTCGCCGAGGAGCGCGGCGGCGGTGAGTCGCGCCAGCCCGACGCCGGGCGCGCCGTGGCACCACGCGGTCATGAAGCGCAATGAACCTGCGGGCGGCGGGTCGTCTCCTTCGACGCGAAAGTCCGGCCAGTTGCGGTGCTCGTGCGAGAAGACGCTCTGCTCGTATTCGAGCGCGCCCTTCGCGACGTTCACGTAACGCTCGTCGCCGGTGACCTTGGCGAGCGAGAGGAGGGCGTGAGCAATGCCGGAGGCGCCGTGCGAAAAACCGGCGAGCGGTTGCGACTGTCCGTAGCGGCTGGACCACGCCAAACCGCGCGGCATTGCGACAGCCTTCGACACGAGGAGATCGCCCGCAATGCGCGCGACGTCGAGTGCCGCCGGCGATCCGGTCGCGCGCCACAACGTGAGCGTGTTCAGGATCGCGCCGGCGCTGCCGTTGATCACATCGAACGAGTCGTCGTGAGGAATCCGCTGCGCAACGAAGTGAAGGAGACGCTCGGCGGCAGCGAGCGCGCGGTCATCGTGGAAAAGTTGTCCCGCGAGCGTCAGCGCGTGCACCAGCGAGCCCGGTCCTGCGTAGCCACCGATGGAGGGAAGGCGCAGCGCGGCATCTTCATCACGAATGGTGGCCAGGCGGCGGAGCACCGCGTCCATGGCGATGCGCGCGAGATCGGAGTAACGCGGCTCGCGCAGCCTGTCTCCGGCGTACGCGAGGAAGAGCATCGGTCCGAGCGTGCCGTTGTAGAGATCGTACGCGAGGGGCAACAGCGTCCACTGCCGGCCGCCGATGAGCGTCAGGCCGATCCAGTTCACGTCGTCCTCTGCGCGGACGGCCAGCGTGTCGATGCGATCGGCAATGGCGCGAACGGCGTTCTCGATGAGCGGTTTCGTCAACTCCGCCGGCGCGATCGTGCTGGGCGGAACGGAGCTCGATTCGACGCCGAGGGTGAGAGAGGCAATGGAGGCGGTGATGAACCAGGTCTGCCGCTGCAGGTCGGAGTCGTCGAGAGTGGCAATGCGCGCGCGCACCGCTTCATGGCTCGTTGCGTCGAAGTAGTCGGCAAACAACTCGCCGGAGCTCGACCAGAGATGACGGCAATTCGGGCGCGAGGTGAACATCGGGATGTCGCCGCGCTCGAGCTCGCGAATCTCCGCGGGGACGACGGCGAAGAGCTGTTCGTCGAAGCGCGCGCGATCCCAAAGCCGCTCGAAGAGTCGCGAACGGTCGATCGCGTCGCGCAGCACGTCGGGATGAAAGCTTTCGCCGAGGAGCATGCCGTACGTGCGGGTGTTGCGGAGGACGGTGCGGATCTCGTCGTTGGCGAACGCAGCGAGCGGACCGTCGCTCTCGAGCAACGCGTCGCGGTGCTCGACGATCAGCCGGTACATCGCCTGGAAGCCGCTGACGATCTCGTCGACGTGCTCTTCGAGCCGCGGTGCCTGGCCGGAGACCGTGGGCAGATTTCGCCCGCCCATCAAGCGCATGCGCTTGCGGACGGCTTTCATCTGGTCGGTGCCAACGTTCTCGTACGTGAGGACCGTGAACGGCGTGAGCTGGCCTGCTTCGCCGGACATGCCGCTGATGTCGATGCCGGTCTCGCGCTCGTCGAAGCTCCAGATGCGCTGCGGGAGAAGACCGATGCGCATGACGGATTGCGCGAACGCGTCGCCGGCGCCGCCTTCCTTCGATGGGCCGCGGCGCGAACGCTGCTGGAAGAGCGATTCGAGATCGATGAGGATCGGATGCTCGCCCGCGGCGATCAGATTCTCGTGATGCACGTCGGTCGCTTCGAGCGCGTAGAGCAGCGCGAGCAGCGAGCCCTGGCGCTGGTAGAAGCGGCGCAGCGCGGCTTCGTCGGCGCAGCCGGTCGCTTCCATGTATCGCGCCCAGCCGTAGGTGTGGCGATCGATGACGTCGACGCCTTCCATGCGCGGCGACAGACCGCGCGCGTTCAACCAGTCGAGAAGCTGGTTGTAATGAACGTCGACCGCGAGCGAGCGCGGTTTGTAAACGAGCTTCGCGCCGTTGTCGAAGTGAAGAATGCAGACCGCGCGGCCGTCGCGATGCGTGTCGCCGGCGTCGCCGGCGAGCGAAACGAGATGCTCGGTGTCGTGCGGAAGCAGCGTTCCGCGCAGCGCGTCCCAGTCGCTGGCCAGCCGTTCCAGGATCTCGGTGGTGTGAACCACCCACTGGTCGAGGATGGTCATGAGACATCGCGCCAGCACCGAATACTCTTCGAGCAGCGAGCGGAAGAAGTCGGGTTCGCGAAGCAGCACGACGAAGCGGCGGAAGCGCTCGTCCGGCGTGTCGCCGTCGAGCTGGCCGCGCAGCCGGGCCACGTTCACTTCGAGCACCATCGTGCGCGTCACGGCCGCGGCGAAGCGCGAGACGAGCGTCGGCAGGAAAATCGGGGCGAGCGTGTCCGGCTGAACCGGCGGGACGACGCCGCGGCGCTGCAGTTCATTGCGCAGACGCGCTTCGGCCGCTTCGAAGAACGGCGCGAAGCCGGCAGTCATGATCGACGCGCCGTCATTGCCACCGGCGGCTGCGGTCTTCGCGAACTGCTCCAGAATCGCTTCGAGCTCGGCGCTCCATTCGGGACGTGCGTGCCATGCGCCGGTGAGCTTTTCCGGTGTCGCGCCGAGCAGACGCTCGAAGCGGCTCACATCGAGGCCGGTGCGCTCCAGGCGCCGCGTCAGGAACGCCGGATCTTTGAAGGTCGGCAGTGCGCGCCATTGCGCCAGCCGGTGTGCGGCGGTCGCAGGATCGGCCGCCCAGTTGCGGAGGACTTCGCTGCCGGCAAGCGCCTCCCGTTCCGCGAGAGTGACGGCGCGCCACCACGCCGAACCGGCAGCGGCCGAGGGCTGTTCTGAGGTCTGCATGTCGATCATTTTTTGAGTTCTCCGCACGTGCCGCCGTCAAAGGCGGCGAGCCGCTATCTTCTTTACTTTGTGATGCTTGCGATGATGCGCTGGCGTGTCGCGAGCAGTGCAGAGACTCTAGCGGCGCGTGGCGAAGAGGCCAACGAGGATGTGACGACGTCGCGCTGTCATGGTGCGGAGCGCGGGGTAGGAAGGGACGAAGTGCGGCAAAAACGAATCGCGATTCGGATTTGCCTGCTTGTTTGACGGAGTGACGTCCCTTATAGTCGGAACGCTTGCTCCCCTCGGATGAGCAGTCCGCTTCCACCGCGCTTCACTCGCCGCGGACGGCGACCGGCAGGAAACGTCAGGCGCGCGGCATCTCCACGCGCGAAGTGCTGCTCGAATCAGCGCGGGCGATGTTCGGCAAATACGGCTACCAGGTGACGGGCGTGAAAGACATCACGTCCGACGCGGGACTGGCGGTCGGCGCGTTCTACGCGCACTTTGCGTCGAAACGCGAGCTGCTCATTGCGCTGATGGGCGAGGTGCGCGACTGGCTCGAGTCGATCAATCTCCGTCCTCACCGCGCCGGCATGACGCGCCTCGCGTTCCGCGCGCATTTTCAGGAGCTGTTTCGCGACGATCCGAACGCGTACCGCGTGATCCGCGCGTGGCACGAAGCCGTGATGGCCGACAGCGATCTGGCGACGATGAACGAAGAGATCGTCCGCTGGAGTGAGCGCAACATCCGCCGCCTGTTCGAACATTTGCTCTCGCAGCCGAACGTCCGCAAAGAGCGCGACATCGTGGCGATGGCAGCCATGATCAATCACTACATGTGGCATCTCCTGGCGCAGCGCACTGCCATGGAGCCGGATGATTTCGAACGGCAGATCGGCATCATCGCGGACGTGCTGTATCACTACTTCTTCCGCGATCGTCGTTCGCCCGGCGACGTCGATTAGCGCGCGCTACGCGCACGCACCGCACTACTGCAATCGGAAATTCACCGTCACCGTGTAGTACACGTCGATCGCTTCTCCGTTATACGTGGCGGGGCGGAAGCGCCAGCGGCTGACGGCTTCGCGGGCGGATTCGCCGAGGCCGTAGGGGAGATCTTTGATGATCTCGACGTTGTCGATGGTGCCGTCGCGGCGCACGATGCCGCGCACGACCACTGCGCCTTGAATGCTCGCGCGGCGCGCGAGCGCGGGGTAGCGCGGCACCACACGGTCGACTTCCTGCGGCTGCGAGCCGCCGGGAGGAACGGCGGCGTAAACGCGTGAGGAGGTCTCGACCGGCTCCGGCGTTGGCTCGGGTGTGGTTTCGGTTGGCGGAGGTTCGGTGAGCGCGGTGTCCGCGACCGGCGGCTGCGTTTCCGTCGTGGCAGTGGTGTCGCTGACGGGTGGCTCCGCGCTCGTGGTCTGCACGTCGAGTTGGCGTGTGCCGGAGACGCTGATGTCGATCGCGTCGACGTCCGCGTACGCAACGGCGCCGTTCCAATCGATCGCGTAGAAATCGTGATCGCGCGTGAAGATCGTCACGCCCGCGGCGTCGGCGATCTCGCCGACGAGCGGATAGAAGATGCCCGGACCGGCGTAGAGCGGCGCGCGCGCGTTGGCCACGCCTTTCAACGGCGGCAGCTTGCGGATGTTCGCGTAGCGCTCCAGGCGGCGTTCGCGTTCCAGCGTTCGTTCGAGATTCGCGCGTTCGGCCCAGCCGGCCAGGCCGTCGCCGGTCTGCACGCGCACCCACGCGCCGCGATCTTCGAGCATGGTCACGTGCTCGCCGCTCGTGGCAGTGGTGACGACGGCGGCGCGCGCGTTCGGTTCCGTACGCACGCGGACGCGCATCGGCAGCACCGTCAGCGTTTCCGATTGCGCGGTCTCCTCGGGCTTGCTCCGTCCCGCGTGCAAAACAATCAGCGCCAGCAGCGTGAAGAAGATCACGCCGAGGACGATGATCACGATGAGACCGCGATTGCGCATCGATGAGCGTCAGCGCTTCATGAGCGCGACCATGATCGCCTTCTGGATGTGCAGCCGGTTTTCGGCTTCGTCGTAAATCACGGAAGCGGGTCCGTCGATCACGGCCGCATCCACTTCTTCGCCGCGGTGCGCGGGCAGGCAGTGCATGAAGATCGCTTTGCTGTCCGCGCGCGCCATCAGCTTCTCGTCGACGATCCAGCCGGCGAAGTCGCGCTTCCGCTTGTCCGCTTCCTCTTCCTGACCCATCGACGCCCAGACGTCCGTCTCCACGACGTCCGCGCCGGCGACAGCTTCTTCGATGGATGTCGTGATGATCATCTGCGTGCCGGCGGCCTGCGCATCGGCCTGCGCCTGCGCGACGACGCCCGGATCGGGCGCGTAGCCGGCGGGCGTGGCCACGGCAATGTGCATGCCGACCTTCGGCGCGCCGAACATGAGCGAATGCGCCATGTTGTTGCCGTCGCCGACGTACGCGAGCTTGCGTCCTTTCAGGTCGCCGAACTTCTCCCAGGCCGTGAAGTAATCGGTCATAGCCTGGCAGGGATGCGAGAGATCGCTGAGGCCATTGATCACCGGCACGCTGGCGTATTCGGCGAGATCGGTGATGGTCTTGTGCGCGAACGTGCGCGCCATGATGCCGTCGACGTAGCGCGACAGCACTTTGGCGGTGTCGTAGATCGGCTCCCCGCGGCCGATTTGGATGTCGCGCGAGGAGAGAAACATCGCGTGGCCGCCGAGCTGGAACATGCCCGCTTCGAACGAGACGCGCGTGCGCGTGGATGACTTCTCGAAGATCATCGCCAGCGTTTGGCCGCGCAGCGTGTCGGCGTACTTTTTCGGATTCTTCTTGATGTCCGCCGCGAGCTCGAAAATCTCGCGCACTTCGTCGGCCGTGTAGTCGTGAATTTCGATGAAGTCTTTGTGGCGCATGGCGGGCCGCATTGTACGGCGCGGCGTCACTGCTGGAGCGTGTAACGCTCGCCGTCCGCGACGACGCGGCCTTCTTCGATCAATTTGATGAGGTGCGCGCTCATCTGAATCTCCGCCGCGCTGTGCAGGCGTTCGTCGAGGTCGGGGTAGATGCGCAGGCGCATGGCGCGGATGGTGGTGTCGCCGTGTTGCAGCGCGTCCAGCACCTGCCGTTCGCGCTCGCGACGATGCGCGAGGTATTCATCGATCAGCGCCACCGCGTCGTCGCGCGTCGGTCCATGCGCGGGATGAATGCGTTCCGGACGGTGCGCGCGCAGTTTTTCGAGCGAGCGCATGTAATCGCCCATGCTGCCGTCCGGCGGGAAGATGGCGGTGGTGCCGTGGCCGAGAATCGTGTCGCCGGTGAAGAGATCGCCGTCGCGCGTGAGGTAGCAGACGTGCTCGCGCGTGTGGCCGGGCGTGGCGATCACTTCCAGCGCGACGTCGAACAGTTCGATGTTCTCGCCGCCGTGCACGCGCTGATCGACGATGGCGTCATCGAGCACATCGCGCGGCGCGAGGATGCGCGCGCCGGTCTGCTCTTTCAGCGGCACCGCGGCGGGCGCGTGATCGCCGTGGCGATGCGTGATGAAAATCGTGCGCAGCTTCGGCATCGCGGCGCGAATGGCTTCGATGTGCGAATCGATGGCCGGACCGGGATCGATGACGGCCGTTTCGCCAAGGAGGTAGGTGCGCGTGCCGTCGAGCGTGAAGGGGCTGGGATTCGGCGCGGTGAGCGAGCGGATGTTCACGGCAGTCTCGGTTTGCCGTCGACGAGCACCGGCAGGATCGGTTCGATGATGGCGCCGCGCCGCGCGTTGAGCAATGCGCTCGCGCTGTCGTACTGCGCGATCGCTTCGAGATTCTTGATGGTCGGGAAAACCATCTGCAGCTCGCGCGCTTTCTGTTTGGCCAGCGCTTCGCCCGGCGCGATCCAGAGCACTTCCACCGCTTCCACTTTTTCGGCGCTCGCGATGACATCGCGCGACACTTCGGCGAGAAAGAACCAGGTATCGAAACGCTTCGGGATGCCGATGGGCGTGATCCAGCGCGAGGTCCACACGAGCTGCTCGACGTCGACGGGCGATTCCTGCCGCAGCTCGCGGAAGGACAGCTCGCCATTGAGCAAGCGGCGCCGCTTGGTTTCTGCGTCGTCGAGCGGTGTGCGTCCGAGCCAGATGCCTGCTTCCTCGAACGTTTCGCGCACGCCGGCGAGCTTCATCGCCTCCAGCTCTGCGCCGTGCGCGAGCTCGCGATCCGCCGCTTCGGCCATGCCGCCGGGGAAGACCCACGCATTCGGCACGAACGAGCTTTGCTCGTGACGCCGCAGCATCAGCACTTCCAGCGGCGCGTCGCGAATGACGATCACGCTCGCGGCGGGAAGGGCAGGCACTTCGCGATGCATCGTGTCGTTCAACACTGCCCCTGCCATCCCACCCACTCTTCGCCGTCCGGTCCGCGCTCTTTCTTCCAGATCGGCACCGTCTGTTTGATGCGATCGATCATGAGACGGCACGCGGCGAACGCCTCCGCGCGATGCGGTGACGCGGCCACGATGGCGATCGAGCTGTCGCCGACGAGGAGATGGCCGAGGCGGTGGAGGACGGCGAGAGCGACATCGGGGTATTGCTGCTCGATGTCGCGCACGATCGTCTCCATCTCCTTTTCCGCCATCGGACGATAAGCGTCGTAGAAGATCGACTCCACCGCTTTGCCTTCGTGATGGTTGCGCACCACGCCTTCGAACAGCACGTACGCACCGTCGGACTTGCGCATCACGCGCTCGACGAGCGCGCGCGGATCGATCGGATCGTCGGTGAGGTAGCGCAACGTCAGCCTCCCGCCACCGGCGGGATGAACGCGAGCTCGTCGCCTTCGCGCAGGCGCGTGTCGGGCGCGGCGTAGCTTTCGTTGATGGCCGTCATGGGCGGTTCGGCGTAGCCGCGCAGCTCGGGATGGCGCGCGCGCAGCGACTGCCAGACGTCTCGCGCGGTCGCGCCGTCGTCGAGCGCAAGCTCATCTTCGGCGCGTCCGATGATGTCGCGCAAAACCGCAAAGAGGAGCAGGCGGACCTTCATCGCGGCGATTGTACCGGTAGAATCAGAGCGCGAATGGCCAGGCCGGACAGCAGCTTCGTCAGCGAGATGACGGTGGAGCGCGCGCTCGCGCTGCACCCGAAGGCGCGCTGGGTCTTCGCGGCGTACCACCTCATGAGCTGCTCCTCGTGCGGCCGCGCGCGCGACGAGACGTTGCAGGAGCTGGCGGGCAATTACCGCCTGGAGCTCGATGCGTTGCTGGCGGATCTGAACTCGCTCGTCGAGCACGCATGAACGTCACCGTCATCGTCGCTGCGCTCCTCTTCGTCGTGGCGGGCATCGCGCTGATCGCGAAACGCCGCGCCGCCGCGGACGTGCAGGCGCTGCTCGCGGGCGGACGGATGCCTGCCGGCTGTGCCGTGGCGGAAGGCATCGCGCTGATCGCGCTGGCCGCGCTGGTGGTGATCGCGTTTTTGCGCGGGTGGGTGTGAGGGGACGGAGCTATCGAGCTTCGAAAGCTTTTGAGCTGCCGAGCTGGCAGGGGCAACTCGCTGAAGCGGCGCGTTGCGCGCGAGATGGCCCTGTGACAGCTCAGCAGCTCGACAGCTCAGTCGCTCGCCTCAGAACGTGTACCGAATCCCCACCGTCGTATGCACGTTGTGCGGCCGCTTGATCGAGAGTCCGGGCGTGTTCGGAAAGTCCGAGCGCTCGAACGGCGAGGACGTGGTGATGTCGACGGCGGTTCCTTCGAGCGCAAAGTCTTCGCTCCAGTGCCACGTCACGCCGCCGCCAGCCACGAGTCCCCACTCACCGCGTGAGCCTTCGAAGCCGGCCAGGCCGCTCGCGCTTTCCGATCCGCTGATGTCGTACAGCGCGTACGCCGGGCCGCCGAGGAGGTGGAAGCGGAAAGCGCCGTGAGGATTGATGCGGAAGACGAGCGGCGTGCTGAATGTGGTTACGTTCAAGTCGCCGGACGGAATCTCGACGCTGTCATTGCCGCTCACGGAGAGCGGCGCGTGCGTGAACGTCCCTTCGAATTGCAGAGCCCAGCGCTCGCTGAAGCTGCGCTGCAGATCGACCGAAACGCCGGCGCGTGTGGCCGCCGAGAGCGTGGCCGTTTGCTTCGAGCTGGGGTTTTCGTTGCCGAGGCGGAGGGTCTGGGTGACGAAATCTCCGAAGAAAAAGGGGCCGGCGCCGACGCCGACACTCCAGTCATCGGCGGCGAGCGGAACGGCGGCGAATACGAGCAGGGGAAGGAGGAGCTGCAATCTTTTCTTCATCGCGGCGGTAAAGAATTGCAACCCCAAAGCCAGCCATGGAAAAAGTTTCCTTGGCCTCGGCCCCTTCTGGTCAAGCGCCTTTTTTCACAAGCAAATTCGTGGAAGTTGCTTGTCTGCTGAGACTTCTACGCTTGCGTCCGGTGGAGCGGAGCGGCGGGAGCGATTATTTGAGCGCCGATCGTGAAGTTGGCAGCTCTTTCGCAAATGCAGGGAGCACGATGAATCAGGTTTCGACAGAAATTGCGAAACCGCACTGGCGCGGGTCCCGTCTTGACCGCCTGCGCCGAGTGGCCGCTGCGGGCTCCCTCCTTGACTATTGGACCGATTTTGGACGATTACTCACTTAGCTTCCTTGAACCCTACCAACTGGTCGCAGCGGTCCTGACATTCACGATGTATCACGAACGGCGCCGGAAGGCGCCGTTCAGTGTTTCTGGCGGCGCCTTCGGGCGCCGCAGTGGTTTAGTGGTCAGCGGCTAGTGGTCAGTCGGTGCTCGCGAGCGGCAGCCGTCTCGACCCATTGGCGATTCGCTGACCGTTGGAGCGGCGGGGGGC
>DASSMK010000273.1:0-8235 GCA_035688915.1 Thermoanaerobaculia bacterium | reverse complement strand
CACCGGGCTCGTCCACTCTGAGACTTCGAGACTCTGCGACTCGACGACTCTGCGACTCTGAGACTCGACGACTCTACGACTCTGAGACTCGACGACTCTACGACTCTGAGACTCGACGACTCCACGACTTCGGCGACTCCGCGCCCTCCGGTTTTCTTCCGCCGCCCTCCCTCGTCTAAGAGGTCATGCAATCGCTGGCTCGCTCTCTTTCACTGACCGCCGCTCTCGCGCTGGCGACGATCGTCTGCCTCCTGGCCGGCGCCGCTCCGCAAACCGCGCCTGTGCCGCAGCCGGCCAAACCGGCATTCCGCCCGATTCCCAAGCCCGCACCGGCGCCCGAACCGCAACCGTCTACGTCCGCGCCGCCGATCTCCTTTTCCGATCCGGACGGCCAGGAGCTGACGCTCGAGGATCTGCAGATCCGCACGGCCATTCACGGCATGCTTGCCCTGACAGAGATCGAGCTGCGCTTCCGCAACCCGCAGTCGCGCCGCATCGAAGGGCGTTTCAGCTGCACGCTGCCGCCGAACGCCGCCATCAGCCGTTTCGCCAAAGAAGTGAACGGCGCCTTGATGGAAGGGGAAGTGGTGGAGCGGCTGCGCGCCAATCAGGTGTACGAACAGTTCCTCCACCAGATGCGCGATCCCGCGCTCCTCGAGCAGGATCAGGGGAACCGTTTCTCCGCGCGCATTTTCCCCATCGATCCGAACGCGCCGGTGCGCCTGATCCTTTCGTACTCCGCTCTGCTGCCGCTGCGCGACGGCGTCCGCACATACTCGCTTCCGCTGCGCGGGATCTCGAAGGTCAAGCACTTGACCTTCCGCGCGTTCGTCACCGCCCTGCCCGGTGAAGAATCCACAGACAACGCGAAGAGCAGCGGCATCACCGGACTGGAAGGCGCGTCGCGCAGCACGGCGGAGGTGATCTCGTTCGAGGAGAACGACACGGTGCCGCAACGCGATGTGGTGCTGTCGTGGCGGCCCACCTCTTCCGCCGCGCGCAATCGCGTGCTCCGCGCCGGCGATTTTTACGTCGCCTCGTTCCGCCCGCAGGTGACGGAGCGCTCCGCTCCCGCACCGCACGATTGGCTCTTCTACGTCGATACCTCGGCCTCCTCCGCCGAAGGTGCCGAACATCGCATCCGCGCGCTCGAACAACTCCTCGGCGCGTTGCCGCCCTCCGATCGCGTGCAACTCGTGGCGTTCGATCAGGATCTCGCGCCGCTCGCGAACGGCACCGCTTCCGACGTCTCCCGCCGTCTTCCCGATCTTCTCCGCACCCGCCTCTTCCTCGGCGGCACCGACATCAACGCACTCCTCGCCGATGTCGCGCGCGCCGCGCGCGACAATCCCTCGCGCGGCATCGTCATCGCCAGCGATCTCGTCGCCACTCTCGGCGCCACGGAATCGAACACACTCGCCACCGCGGCGCGCGCGATTCCCGCCGGCACGACGCTGCACGCGCTGATTCTCGGCAGCCGCGAAGAAGCCGCGTTCGCGAAGGCCCTGACCGCAGGACGCGGCCGCGTGATCCGCGTGTCGTTCAACGAATCACTCGATGCGAATGTACGCGACGCCGCGGCCGCGCTGCGCAGACCGCTCGGCGCATCGTTCGATGTGAGCGATCCCGCGGCGGCGTGGATCTACCCGACGCACTTTGACGACGTTGCCGCGGGCGACGAAATCCTCGTCCTCGGCAAAACGCGCGCGGCAAGCGATCCCGCGCCGCGACTCAATTCCGGCGGCGCTGCGACGACGACCGAAGCCACGTCGCTCGCGAGCGGCATGTTCGGTCCGCTGCTCGAACGTGAGGCGTATCGCGCGTATCTCGAATATCTCGCCGATCGCGAAGCGAACGAGCCGTCGGAAGCGGTGCGCAAAGCGCTGGCGACGGAGCAGGTGAAGATCAGCACCGAGCAGCGCGTCGTGATTCCGCGCACGACCATGCTGGTGCTGGAGAGCGAGTGGGATTACCAGCGCTTCGGCCTCGATCGCCGCGCTCTCGCCGCGATCCTGACGATCGACGCCGGCGGCATCGCGCGCATCGATCGCCTATCGAACGAAGTGCAGCCGATCGTCCGTCCGGTCATGCCACCGCCGCCGCCGTTGCCGGTCACCCAAACGCGCCGCGAGAAGACCGCGCCGGCTTCGGCGGTCGTCGGCAACGTGCAAGGGCAGGCCGCGGCCGCGCCCGAAGCCATCACTGTGCAGGCCGAAGCGCCGGAGGAGCTTGCGAAAGAGCGCGACGCGAGCGCCGCGGACGCGCCGCAGCGGATGACCGACATGGTCGCGACGTCCGAGGCGCGCGCACAAATGGCTCCGCCGGTCGCGTCGCCCGCGCCGGTTCCGCCGCCTCCGCCGCCTCCTGCACTCGCGCGTCCGACGCCACGTCCCGAACCGGAAGCGAAGCACAACGGCGAGTGGTGGGTGCTGCAGCGGCCGACGCGCGCGCAGGTCGAAGAATTGGAGCGCAAGCTGCGCGACGATCCGCACGATCGCGAGCGCTACAACCAGCTGAGCGAGGCTTACGCCGCGCTGTCACTCTGGAGCGAGTTGCGTGCGCTCGCGCTGCGCTGGCAGCCGTACGACGCCGAAAACCCGCAGGTTTACGAAGTTCTCGGCATGGCCGACGAGCGGCTCGGCAACGAGAGCGAAGCGGCGCGTGCACACGCGTCATTGATTGAAGTCGCTCCCGGCAAGACCGAAATTCTGCAGCGCGCCGGATTGCTGCTGCTGCGCGACGGCCGCGCGCGTCTCGCCGAAACGCCGCTCCGCCACGCGCTCGAATTGCGACCCGATCGCGCGAACAGCTACCGCCATCTCGCGCTGATGCTCTGGCGCGATGGCCGGATCGAAGAAGCCGCGCGCGTGCTCGAATCAGCGACGCGGCAGCAGTTCCCCGGCTGGTACGGCAACGTGCAGCGCGTGCTGCGCGAGGAGCTCGGCTACGTCTATCGCGCGTGGCTGGCGAAGGAGCCGTCGAAGCGCAGCGAGATCGAGCAGCGCGCGCGCGAATACGACGTCGACCTGACGCGCAACGACGCGCTGCGCGTGACGCTGGCGTGGGAGACGGACGCGAACGACGTCGATCTGCACGTCGTCGATCCGACCGGCGAGGAGGCGTTCTACGGCCACAAGGAAACGCGCTCCGGTCTCCAGCTCTACGAAGACATCACGCAAGGACTTGGCCCCGAAGTGATCCGCACGAAGGAGCTGCAGCGCGGCACGTACCACGTCGGCGTGCGCTACTTCGCTGCCGGACCGATGGGCGTGAGCCGCGGGATCGTGGTGATCATGCGCGGCGACGACGTGCGCATCGAGCCGTTCCGGCTCGTGCAGGGTGGGGGAGAGATCCGCTACGTTGCAGCGGTGAACGTGAAGTAAGCGAAGAGTGCGCGGAGTGCCGGCGCGTAGCCGGCACTCCGCATTGCTTACTGTTTCTTGTTCATCGCATCGAGGAAGCGGCCGTCGACGCCGGCGATGCGCATCTCGATCATCTTCTCGATCGGCACATGGCTATAGCCGCGCGCTTTGAGATCGCGGATGAACTCCGGAGTCACTTTGTGAATGCGCATGGCGACGAGGTCGTCGTTGTCGACGTTGCGATAGCCGAGAGTGGCCAGCTCGTTGATGAATTCGAGCGTGACCTTGTGGATGCGGAAGGCCATGTAATCGTCGAGCGATAGATTGAAGCCGGCGGCGCGCATGCCACGGATGTATTCGGGCGTCACTTTGTGAATGCGCGTGGCCACGAGATCGTCGGCGTCGAGCTTCTTGTAGCCGAGGTCGCGCATCTCGTGAATGTAGTCGGGCGTGACGTTGAAGATGCGCATCGACATGTACGTGTCGAGATCTTCGTCGAATCCCTCGGCCCGCATGGTGCGGATGAAATCGGTCGAGACGTCGAAGAGCGTGAACGCGAAGAGCTGCTCGTCGGTGCGGTCGTCGCGATCGAGCTTCAAGCCCATCGACGTGAGCGCGTTCTCGAAATTGCGATTCGCGGCGAAGTTGAACTGCCCCGCGCCGTTGCCGTTCTTGAAGATGCCTTCGAAGGTGACGGTGCCGGCTTCGCGCTGCAGCCGGAAATTCACCGGCGTCTGCGACGTCGCGTGGATCTGCTCGTCCGACAGACCGGCAAAGTACGAGATGCGCATCGTCGTGCCGGTCTGATTCATCCGGCCGCGCGTGAGGCTGAAGTAGATGCGGCCCGGTTCTTTCTCATCGAGGCTCGCCGTCCAGGCGCCGGAGAAATCGGCCAGCGCGGCGGAGGCGGTGAGGAGTGCGAACATGATCACTGCCAGACGCTTGATCATCAGTGGAGCTCCGACATTTTGCGGATGAACTCCGCGTCGACGCCGACTGCGGCGAGACGCATGAGCTCGCGTGCGGTGAGATTCGTGTAACCGGAGGCGGCGAGCTGCTTCACGTATTCGGGCGTCACGCCGACCGCGCACATGTTGGTCGCATCGCGAATCGTGCGGATCTCGACGCGCATGGCGCGCATGTCGCGAACGTACTCTGGCGTGACGCCGACGGCGCGCGCATTGACCATCTCGCGCAATGACGCGGCGGCAAAGAGCGCCTTCATGTCGCGCAGATACGGCATCGACACACCGATGATCGTGTGACCGAACAGCTCGTCGTCCTGCGTCCGATCGCTGTGCCGCGGCTCGATCGTGTAGCCGAGGGCGCGGACCTGCGAGATGTAAGAGGCGTTGGGCGTGAAGGTGAAGTGGCCGGCGCCGTCGCCGCGCTTGAACGTTCCTTCGAACGACACGGTCCCGGCGTCGCGGCGCAGCGAGAACTGCACGGGCGTCGTGACGGCGGCGTCGACCTGCGTGTCGGTGAGGCCGAGCTCCGCGAGCGTCATGGAGTCACCGAAGTGGCTCGTGGCGCGCGTCGACATCATCATCTGAATGCGCGACGGTTCCTGTTGGCGATGATCGGCGGTCCACGACCCGCTGATGCTCGCGTGGGCCGTGGCGGCGGCGAACAGCAGTGCGAAAACGAGTGCTCGTTTCACGAGGGCCTCCCTATTTGTTCTTCGACTTGTCGTTGTCTTTGTCTTTGTACTTGGACATCTCGCGGATGAAGTCGCCGTCCACGCCGACTGCGGCGAGGCGCGTGAGCTCGTGGATCGAGAGATCCTTGTAGCCGGCGTCGGCGAGCTGCTTCACGAAAGCGGGCGTGACGTCGACGGCGCGCAGCTGCCGCGCGTCATGCGCGGTGGTGATGTTGATGCCGATGCCGCGCATCTCCTTGATGTACTCGGGAGTCACGTCCACCGCGCGCAGGCTCGTGTATTCATGGACGGAAGAGATGGTGAGACCGGCCGCCTGCATGGCGCGGACGTACTGCGCATCGCCGCCGACCATCTTCAACTTGCTCAGCTCGCGGATGGACGCGTTCGGGAAGAGCGTGCGCATCTCGGCGATGTACTCGGGCGTGATGCCGGACGCGCGGAGCGTCACGAGTTCATCGATGGTGAGCTTGCCGTCGGCGCGACGTTCGGTGCGCTCGTCGTCGTCGCGATCGTCGGCTTCGTCGTCATGATTGCGGTCGCGATCATCTTCGAAGTTGAGCGCGGCGAGGGTCCGCTGCACGACGTGGTCGACGGATGCCACCGAGGGCGCCTCGGGCGGTTCCGGAACGGAGACGTACGCTTCCGGCACGTCGGGAACCGAAGGCGGCTCCGGCGGCTCGGGAGCCCAGGCATCCGAATCGTCGTCATCATCGTCGGAATCGACGTCGGTATCCGCGTCATTGGACGAACGGCTGTCGCGATCGGCGCGCACTTCCACTTCAGTCTTTGCGGCTTTCGCTTTCTCGGCGCTCTTCGCTTTCGGCGTGTCGCGCTGCGCGAGAGCGGGGAAGGACGGGACGATGACGAGCAGCGCGACGACGGTGAGCACCGCAATGGCCGCGGCCCAGCGCGACGTGGAGCTGCTCGCTTCGGCGCGCGCGCCGGCGATGCGGCGGATGCGTTCGAGGAGCGAGCCGCCATTCGCGGCCACGGCGATCGGCAGCGCGTCAGCGCGCAGCTCTTCGAGACGAGTCAGGGCGCGGGCGTACTGCAGCGGATTGCCGCACACGGCCAGCGCGAGATCGTCGCAGCAGTGCTCGCGTTCGACGCGCACGCAGTGCGAGATCCACCACACGGCCGGGTGATAAAACATCAACGTTTCGACGAGCGCCTGCAGCAGGTTCACGAAAAAGTCGTGACGGCGGATGTGCGCCAACTCGTGCGCGAGCACCATCTCCAGCTGTTCGGCGGTGAGGCCGGTGAGCGTTGCGGCGGGAATGAGGATGACGGGACGGAGCGAGCCGATGACGGACGGCACTTCGACCGCCGCCGATTCGAGCAGGCGAACGGCGCGCGTGAGGCCGATCGAATGCGAGAGACGTCGTGCGGTCTGTTGCCATGCGGCGCTGGCCGGGACGGCATCGCGGCGCACGAGGCGCTGTGCGCGCATCCAGGAGAGAAGAAGACGGAGCGAAAGAAAGACCACGCCGGCGAGCCAGAGCGTGACGATCATCGGCAGCCAGTCGCGCGCGTTCAGCACGACGTCGGTGGCGCTTTCGCGCAGCGTGACCGCGGCGATCGTGGCGATGACGGCGGTCGGATTCGTGACCGGCACGGTGGTCATGTTGCTCGCGACGGACGGCGCGGGCGGCGGCTCGTACGCGCGGTACGCGGTGATCACGCCGAGCACGAGCAGCAGCGCGAGCGCCGCGCAGGAGACGGCGTAGCGGACGTTCGCGGAGCGTTTGGAGAGCAGCGCCAGCGCGGCGCCCAGGATGGCCGCCACGATCACGCCCTGCCAGAGAAGGTGCAAGAGAGCCCAGCCGATTGCGTGGGCCAGCGGACCAGTGAGCCACTGCATTGCGTTCATCGCGTCTCTCCTTCGAGCTGGTTGAGCATCTCGCGAATGGCGGTCAGCTCTTCATTCGTCGCTTTGCGTCCGGACAGCGCCTGCATGACCAGCTTGGCGGGCGAGCCGCCGAAGGCGCGGTCCATGAGGTCGCCGAGGAGCTGGCGCTGCGTGCGCTGTTCGCTGATGCTGGTCGAGTAGACGTGTGCGCGATTCGACTCATCGCGGACGACCAGCCCCTTCTCGGTCATGATCTGCATCAGCTTGAGGACGGTGGTGTAGCCGCTGTCCTGCGACTGGCTGAGCGCTTCGTGGACTTCGCGCACCGTGCTCGCGCCGCGCTGCCAGAGCACGCGCAGAATCGCGAGCTCGGCATCGGTGGGACGAGGAATCGTTTTTTCCGCCATCAGTGCCTCCGTTTGCATGTGTACGAGAGGCTATACGAAAGGTTTCGTAACGTCAACGAAAGATTTCGTAGGACGCCCCCCCCCCGCCCAGGCTCACAGGCTCATAGGCTCACAGGCTCAGAGGAGCGTCGGGCGGTTGCACAGGCGCTGCGTTTCAGCATCTGCCGTTGTCATCTCGAAGCCGGCGGGCTCTCGGCAGCGCGGGCGCTGCTGTGAGCCTGTGAGCCTATGAGCCTGTGAGCCCGGACGGGTGGCGGTCCGGCATGACGAACGCTTCTTTCGCGCGCGGCGAGGCGAGCGTCTCCGCGGTGTAGTAGCGCTCGAGGATGGACGGCTTCCACGTCAGCAGATCGGGATTCGCATCGGCGAATTCGTCGAACGTTTCGCAGGGGGCGTTCTGCACGCGCTCGTGAATGAGGAAGAGAAAAGCCCAGGTGATGGTGGCGTGATAGAGCGAGCTGCCGAGGCTCGCGGCGAAGCGCTGCAGTCCTTCGGAAAACTTCATCAGCGCGACCGGCAGCGGATGCTCCCGCACGTACAGCCAGGCGATCCGCACATGTTCGCGATGGTGGAAGGTAGCCGGGTCGAGCGTGCAGTTCTCGAAGCGCGCCAGCAGCTCGTCGTCGCTCATCGCTTCTTCGTCTCCACGAAACGATGGCTGGCGCGCGAATCAAGATCGAGCGCATACACCTTCTTCAACTCCCCGATCTTCTGCAACGACTCCTTCCCAAACGGAGCCTTCCCATCAAACGCATGCAACACGATCCCCTCGAGCAAATCGCCCAGCGACATGTCGTGATACTCAGCCAATCCCTTGAGAACTTTGACGAGCCGCTTCTCCATGCGGATGCCGGTTTGGATGCGCTCGATGGGAATGGTGGGCGGTGGTTTTGGTGACATGGTACATATGTACCATGGTGAGGCGGAATTGAGAATTTAGAATTGAGAATTGAGAAT
>DASSMK010000272.1:0-2225 GCA_035688915.1 Thermoanaerobaculia bacterium | reverse complement strand
CGGCCGCCGGAGGCCCCTCGTACCGCCCGGTACAAATACGCGATCCCGAACGACAGCTCCACGAACTCCACGTTCGCGAACGCCGCGCTCTCGTGCATCAGCGCGACGAACTCGTCGCCGCAGGGGAAGCGTCCGGCGGATGTTTCGAGGTAGGTGTAGGCGTCCTCTTTGCCCGTCACGAGGCCGCCGATTTTCGGGAGCACGCGGCGGCGATAAAAGTCGTAGAGCGCGCCGAAGAGGCGGCTGCGCGGCTGGCCGAATTCGAGGATCATCACGCGGCCGCCCGGTTTGACGACGCGCGCCATTTCGGAGATGCCTTTGCGCGGATCGCCAACATTGCGGATGCCGAACGAGATCGACGCGATGTCGAACGTCGCGTCGTCGAACGGCAGGCGCGTCACGTCAGCCACTTCGAATTCGATGGTTGGCGCTTTGGCGCGCGCGTGCGTCAGCATCTCCGGGACAAAGTCGGTGCCGATCACGTCGCCCGTCACTTTGTGAAAGGCGATGGCCAGGTCGCCGGTGCCGGTTGCGCAGTCGAGCACGCGATCGCCGCGCTTCGCGCCGGACCATCGCACGGCTTTGCGGCGCCAGAGGTGATGGATGCCGGCGGACAGAACCGTGTTGGCGCGGTCGTAACGCGAGGAGATCGACGCGAACATCGCGCGGATCTTGTGCGGGTCGGGTCCGGTGTAGTTCGCTGTCATACAATCGCTGGCCGATGCAACGCGATTTTGCGTTCGTGCAGACCCGCCCCGGTCGCGTCTTCGTCGGCTGGGGCCCGTTCGAGCAGCTTCCCTTCCGTCGGCCGGAGCGGCCGGCATTCTACGTCAGCGACTTTTTCCTCGACGATCCGCATCCGTGGCGGCATCCGGCGGAATGGGAAGAGCTGCCGCTTGAAGAGCTGGCGGCGCGTTTCGAAGATGAAGGAGCGCCCGAAGTCGAATGGATCGCGCCCGATCTGGACGATTTCGCGCGCCTGTTCCGCCCCGCGCAGGATGGGATGCGACGCGGCGATTTCAGCAAGATCGTGCCGGTGCTGTTCGAGCGCGGGCGCTTCACCGTGCGGCGCTCGCCGTGGCATGCGTTCTTTTCGCGCCTGGCCGTGCTGCCGCCGGGCATGTGGGCGTATGGGTTTCAATACAACAATCACGGTCTGGCCGGCGCGACGCCGGAGATGCTCTTTCAGGCGGAGGCGCACGGCTATCGCACGATGGCTCTCGCCGGCACGCGGCCGGTCATGCGCGCGCAGGAGCTCCTCGGCGATCCGAAAGAGCGGCGCGAGCATCGGCTGGTGGTCGATGACATCGTTCGGCGCCTCTCGCCATTCGGTAACGTGGAAATCGGTCCGCTTGGTCTCATGCGTCTGCCCGCGATCGCGCATCTGATCACGCCGATCTTTTTCGCGGAGAGCGGCGGCAGCGAAAAGATGTCGTTCGCCGAGATGGTGCGGCGCCTTCATCCGACCGCTGCGCTGGGCGTTTCGCCGCGCACGCAAGCGGGCGAGCGCTGGTTGCGCGAAGCGGATCGTGGCATCAAGCGTCGCGTGTTCGGCGCGCCGTTCGGCGTGGAGCGCGAGGATCGCTCGTCGCTGGCGCTGGTGGCCATTCGCAACGTGCAGTGGACGGGCGATGAGGTGCGTGTCGGCTCGGGCGCGGGGCTGCTCGCGGAAAGCCAATTGGAGCGCGAGTTCGAGGAGCTGCGCCAGAAACGGGAGCAGGTGAAGGCGCTGTTCGGCATTGCCGCCGCGTCGAGCGACGACTTCGTATGGGTAACGTCGAACGTGCGCGGCGTCTGATCGACGACGTCGCCGCCGCCGGCGTGACGGAGTTCTGCGTCTGCGCGGGCTCGCGCAACGCGCCGCTGCTCGCCGTTCTCGGCGTGTCGTCGTTCCGGACGCATTCGTTTGTCGATGAGCGGTCCGCCGCATTTTTCGCATTGGGACGCGCGAAGTATCTGCGCGCGCCGGTGGCGGTGGTGACGACGTCAGGCACCGCGGTGGCGGAGTTGCTGCCGGCGGCGATCGAAGCGCATTACTCCGGCGTGCCGCTGGTGCTGATCACGGCCGATCGTCCGGCGTCCTATCGCGGCAGCGGTGCGCCGCAGGCCATCGAGCAGGAAGGGATTTTCGGCGTGTACGCGGAGACGTCGCTGTCGGCGTGGTCGCGCCTGCGCGCGTTGCATTTGAATGTGGAGTTCGATGAGCCGCTGATCGATGGACACAT
>DASSMK010000271.1:0-2907 GCA_035688915.1 Thermoanaerobaculia bacterium | reverse complement strand
CTCGAGCTGCTGCCGTTCGCGAGCAAGAGCGTGCATGGTGATGTCGTTCGGATTGCGGCGCAGCTCGTCGAGCGCGTTGATGTACGACGCGAGCATCTCGCGATGCCGCTTTTCGCGCGCCTCGCGCTCGGCGCGCTCCTTTTCCTCGCGCTCTTTGATCTGCTTGCGCGCCTGCGCGGTCATCACGAGCGGCGTGGCGATCATGGCGGCGCCGAGAATCACTTCCACCCAGCCTTGCGCCCCTTTGCGGGAGATGACGGCGAAGCCGAGGAGGATGAAGATCAGGCCGAGAATCATGACGGCCAGGAAGATCCAGCCGCGGCGCGTGCCGTCGACGACCGACTTGTGAAACGGCGTCGCGGAAATGCCTTTGTCCGTCGGCAACACCGGCGAGATGACGCTCGCGCCGCGCGCGTTGGCGAGGAAAAAGCTTTTCGTTTTCTTGCGGAGAAACTCACCGGCAGAACCGGTCGAAAGGGAAGGATCGGTATCGATCTCCTCCCACGGCGCGCGGGGTGCGACGCCGAACCGGATCGGTCCGTGAGCCAGCGATTTGCGAATGTAGAAGCTCACCCGAGGTCGCTTGGTTTGCGGACTTCGTGCCCGATCTGGCGGCGCGTCACCGCACCGCCAATCCCCACGGCCCATCTCCGGTGGCGATCGTCTTCACCACCTTGTTCGTGCCGGTGTCGATCACGGAGATGGAGTTGGAGAGGCTGTTCGCGGCGTAGAGTTTTTTGCCGTCGGGCGTGAGGGCGATGGCCCAGGGACGCTGGCCGACGGGGATGCGCGCAAGCTCTTTGTGCGAGGCGACGTCGAGCACGGCCACTGCGTTGCCGCGGCCGGTGGCGACGTAGAGGCGTTTTGCGTCGGGCGTGAGCACGATGCCGACCGGCTTCGCGGGCTGCACGAGTTTCGTGCGCTTGACCGGCTTGTGTTTCGTCACGTCGATCTCCAGCACGCTGCTGCCCAGCTCCGCGGTCGACCAGGCACGTTTGCCGTCGCGCGAGAAGACGAGGGAGCGTGGGCGCGGATCGACGAGGATGTTCGCGGCCACTCTCTCCGTCTTCGCGTCGATCACGGTGATGGTGTTGCTGGTCTCCGCGGTGACGTAGACCCACTTGCCGTCGGGCGACGCGACCACGCCTTCGGGCTCGATTCCGGTGAGCACGGTCGTGCGTGTTTTGCCGCTGGCGATGTCGATGATCGATGCAGTGGCGGCGTCTTCGTTCGAAGAGTAGAAGCGCTTGCCGTCGGGCGAGAGCGCGACGCATTCGGGATCGGTCCCGGCTTCGTACTGGCGGATCGGCTTGAGCGTTTTTGTGTCGATGGCCACGATGCCTTCGCGGCCCGTCCGCGGACGCTTGCCGTCGCGCCACCAGCTCATCGCGACGTAGAGACGCTTGCCGTCCGGCGCGACGGCGATGCCGCGCGGGCGATTGCCGATCGTGGCGGTGGCGACGACGGCATCTTTCGTCGTGTCGATCACCTGAATCGTGCCGGCGCGCTCGTTCGTGACGTAGAGCAGCGCGGCGAGGAGGACGGAGCCGATCACTTCAGCGTCTGCAGATACGCGGCGATGTCCTCCGCGTCGGCAGTGGTGATGTCGAGCGGCGGCATCGACGATTGCGGATTCATGGCGAGCGGGTTCTGGATGAACTTCGGCAGATTCTCGGCGTTGTTTTCGACCTTGCCGTTGCTGATGAGCGGCCGCGAGGCCACGCCGGCGAGCGACGGTCCCATCGCGCCGTGCGGTCCATCCACGCCCGGCACGTCATGACAGACGTTGCAGCCGTACTGCGCGATGAGCTCATGCCCGTGCGCGGCGTTCGGCGCGGTGGATGTCGATGTTTGCGCAGACGGCGTCGCAGCCGGCGACGGAGCGGAGGACGTGGCGGGAGTGCGCGTCTCGCCGCGATGGCAGGCGGCGAGTGCGGCGAGTGTGCTTACGAGGAGGAGTCGTTTCATTCGGTGGCTACTGTATCGCTGCCGCGCCGCGTTCATCGCAACGTGTACAGATACGCGGCGATGTCGCGTGCATCGCGATCCGTCACGGCCATGTCGGGCATCGCGGTCTGGTGATCGACTTCGCGCGGGAAACGAATCCAGCGGATCAGGTTGTCCGGCGAGTTGATGAGGCGTCCGGCGAGATACGAGCGCGAGGCGAGCTTGTCGAGCGACGGGCCAACGCTGGCATTCGCGCCGGCGACGCCGGGAATGGTGTGGCAGGCGCCGCAGCCGTAGCGGCGGATGGCCGTTTTTCCGCGCTCGGGATTGCCTCCGGTGAGCTGCGCGGCTTCCGCTTCGTGACGGCCGGGACGCGGCTCGCATGCGGCGATCACGAACAGCATTGCGCAGAGAATCGCTCGTTTCACTCGGAACCTCGCTCCGCTTCAGCGATGCGCACGCGGCGCTCCGATTCACCGAGCCACGCCGCGAAGAGCGCCAGCGCCACGACGATGAAGATGACGCCCGCGGGAATCCACATGATCAAGCCGGCCAGCTGCTGATCCTCGAGCGGGCTGACGCTCCACGCTGCGGCGCGCGGTCCGTACATCGGATACCAGAGCCGCCGCGCGAACGTCAGCGCCACGCCGAGCAGTCCGGTGTGCATCGATGTGATGAAGACGAAGAAGACCGCGACGCCGTAGCCGAGGCGGCCGTAGCGGCCATGGATGAGCGCCCACCAGAAGAGCGCGGCGGTGACGAAGAACATTAGATGCTGCACCGCGTGCACGGTTTCGTTGCGCAGCGCCCATTCGAAGAGCGCCGGGATGTGCCAGCCCCACAGCACGACCGCGTGCAGCAACAGTACGGTCACCGGTCCGGTCAGACCGTGCCACGAGCGCGTCACTGCGGGCGTGCGCGCCAACGCGCCGAATCGATGCCGCAACGTTTCCGGCAAGC
>DASSMK010000270.1:0-3719 GCA_035688915.1 Thermoanaerobaculia bacterium | reverse complement strand
AATGGCTGACGAACGGTTCATCGATGCGCCTCCGGCGGGCGCGGGCGAGTGGCGTGAGGTGTGGGCGGAAGACCGCCGCTATCGCGCGCGCGGCGGCCCGTTCGAATGGCTGCGCAAGCTGTTCCGCCGCGCGACGGCACTCGAGGCGGAGCGGCAGCGGAACTTCAACATCGTGCTGATCGATCTGCTGGCCGATCTGCGGCGCGACGCCGACGCGATCCGTCGCGATCTGCGCGGCGACATCGAAGCGGTGCAGCGCGATGCGCGCGCAGCCGACGAAATGCTGGCGCACGACGTGGCGCGCGTGCGCGAGCTGATTCCCGTCGCGGCGAAACGCAACGACGCGCTGATCGCGGCGCTCGACCAGAAAATCGAAACGCTGGCGGTGCGCATCCGCGACGTCGTGAATCCTGTCGTCTTCGGCGATCGTCCCGCTGCGTCCGACTATTTGTATCGCCGGCTGGAAGACGCGCTGCGCGGCGACATCAGCGCAGACGTGGCCGCGTACACGCGGCTCTGCGCGAATCATCAGCCGGTGCTCGACGTGGGCTGCGGGCGAGGGGAGCTGCTCGTTGCCTGTCTCGACGCCCGCATCGACGCGCGCGGCTTCGATACGAATGAACGCTCGGTCGCGGAGCTGCGTGCGCGCGGTCTCGACGTGACGGTGGCCGGGATTCCGGAGTGCTTCGACGGGATCGCTGACGCTTCGCTCGGAACGATCGTGGCCATGCACGTGGTCGAGCATCTGCCGGTCGACATCCTCTTTGCGTTTTTCCGCGAAGCGCGGCGTGTGCTGCGCAACGGCGGGCTGCTGATCGTCGAGACGCCGAATGCCGAGTCGATGCTGGTGAGCGCGAGTGAGTTCTGGCGCGATCCGACGCATCTCGCGCCGCGTCATCCCGCCGCGCTGACGGTGCTCGCGCGGGAGCATGGGTTCGCGATCGACGAGCTGCGCGCGGTGCACGAGTTTCCGGAAGGGACCCGCATCCCCATTCTGCCCAGCGACGCGCCGGAGCTGCAGCGCGTCATTCACGCGATCAATGACCGGCTGTTCGCGCCGCAGGATCTGCGGCTGATCGCCCGCCGCGAGCTCGCTTAGCCTTCGTACGGCTGCACGTCGATCACGGTCGCGCTGGGCGGCGGTGGCGGCACGCGGTGCGGGAGAAGCGCCCCGAGGATGAGGCCGGAGACGAGGCCACCCATGTGCGCGGCGTTGTCGATCTGCGGGAAGCTCATCAAGACGAGAAAGTTCAACACCGTCCAGCCGATCAGCTGCAGCACGATGCTGCGCGCGCCGCGCTCGTGCCGCCAGCGCGGCGAGCGGAGGACGGAAGAGATGAACGCGCCGACGATGCCGAAGATCGCGCCGCTCGCGCCGACGGACGGGCCGGGGTTGTGCCACATGCTCGTCAGCGACGCGGCGATGCCGGTGGCGAAGTAGAGGCCGACGAAACGGCGTCCGCCGAACATCAGCTCGTACAGCCGGCCGATCTGGTAGAGCGAAAAGAGATTCACAGCGAGGTGAAGAAAGTCGCCGCCGATCGTGGCGTCGCCGTGCAGGAACATGGCGGTGACGAGGCGCCACCACTGGCCATGCTCGACGATCAGCTCACGGACGATGGCGCCGAGGAGCGCGAGCTTCTCGCCGTCGAGCCAGGCGCCGGTCACGATCTCGATGGCAAAACCGATGACGATGGCGATCATCAGCGCCTTCGTGGCGGGCGTGCGGCGGCGCGGACGGCCGTTCACTGGCGCTCCATTACTTGCGCTCCAGCGCACCGGACACGCGCCGCATGAAAAAGTGCGCGACGCGCGGGAACACTTCCTTCGTCCGCATGTAGATCGCGGCGAACAGCGGGATGATGCGGCGATAGCGGCCGTCTTCCGCCGCGTCGCAGATCGCGCGCGCCACGCGTTCCGGCTTCACCGCCAGAATCAAACGCGACGCCGCGGGCATTTTTCCGCGCTCCGCTTTGACGAAGAACTCGGTGTCGGTCGTGCCGGGACAAACCAGCGCCACGTTCACTCCGCGCGGCAGCACCTCATCGCGCAAAGCCTCGGTCATCCCGATCAGCGCGAACTTTGTCGCGCAGTAACCGCCCATCCGCGCGAAGCCCATGATCCCTGCGATCGAGGCGACGTTGACGATCGTCCCTTCGCCGCGCGCGAGCATCTGCGGCAACACGGCGCGCGTGCACTGCAGCGCGCCGAAGTAATTCGTATCCATCATCGAGCGGAAGTCGTCGTCTTTTCCTTCCGCGATCGAATCGAACAGCGCAAAGCCGGCGTTGTTCACCAGCACGTCAATTTTGGGGACGCTGGCGATCAAGCGGCGGCATTGTTCCGGATCCGTGACATCGGTCGGAACCGCGGTGGCAGTGACGCCCAGCGCACGGCATTCCGCGGCCGCCTTCTCCAACGCCTCGGCGCGCCGCGCAGCGAGCACGACATGAGCGCCGCAGCGGGCCATTTCGAGAGCCGCAGCGCGCCCGATGCCGCTGGAGGCACCGGTAATGACCACTGTTTTGTTGCGGAGGTTCATGCAGGCGGTAAGACGAGAGGACAGTGCAAAATGCGCGGCGATTCTAGCTCAGCACCGGCGGCAGGGTTCTAGCATTTGACACCTCAAAACAGCGGAACCTATACTCCGGCCGCAGTCCAACCGATCCGACTCGCCCCGAGTCCGCCGCGCCACCAGGAGGCTTCCACAATGCCGTTCGAAGAAGTAAAAAAAATCTGGATGAATGGCCGGCTCGTCGACTTCGCCGACGCGAAAGTGCACGTGCTGACGCACGCCATTCACTACGGCTCCGGCATCTTCGAAGGCGTGCGCTGCTATGCGACCAAGCGCGGACCGGCCATCTTCCGCCTCTCCGAGCACACGCGCCGGCTGTTCGACAGCGCCAAGATCTATCGGATGGAACTGCCGTACACGCCGGAGGAAGTGAATCAGGCGTGTGTGGACGTGGTAGCGTCGAACGAATTCGAAGATTGTTATCTCCGCCCGCTCGTCTACCGCGGCTTCCACTCCCTCGGCGTCTATCCCGGCTCCTGCCCCGTCGACGTCGTGATCGCCGCCTGGCGCTGGGGCAAGTACCTCGGTCCCGAAGCGCTGGAGCAGGGCGTCGACGTGCGCGTTTCCTCCTGGAATCGCATGGCGCCGAATACGTTCCCCGCGCTGGCGAAGGCGACCGGCAACTATATGAACTCCATCCTGATTCGTCAGGAAGCGCAGATCGACGGCTACGCCGAAGGCATTGCACTCGACGTGCAGGGTTACGTCAGCGAAGGCTCAGGCGAGAACATCTTCGTCATCCGCGACGGCCGCATCCTCACCCCGCCCCTCGGCTCCTCCATCCTCGGCGGCATCACCCGTGACAGCATCATCCGCATCGCGCGCGACTTCGGCTACGAAGTCACCGAGACGCTCATCCCGCGCGAGCTGCTCTACGTCGCCGACGAAGTCTTCTTCACCGGCACCGCCGCCGAAGTGACGCCGATCCGCTCGATCGACAAGATCAAGATCGGCAGCGGCCGCCGCGGCCCCGTCACCGAGCGCGTGCAGAAAGAGTTCTTCGCCTACATCGGCGGCGAGATTCCGGATCGCTACAACTGGCTCACGCCGATCTACTCGGAGACGGAAGCGGAGACGCGGAAGCCGGCCCTGGCCGCGCGGTAAGTTCTCTTTACGACGCAAACTGTTGGAGCGGCGGGCGCCT
>DASSMK010000269.1:0-24338 GCA_035688915.1 Thermoanaerobaculia bacterium | reverse complement strand
GCCGTCTTCGTCGGAGAACGAGCTGACGAAGACGAGCCGCTCCGGCTTCAGCACTTCGCGATACATCCACCGCCCCCACATCACGCTGCCGTCGGGCGCCTGCAAACCGAAGTGCATGCGTCCGCCGTCGCGCAGATCGTTCTCGCATTTGATGACCGTGAAACCGCGCGGACCCCACCAGGCGTTGAGGTGCTCGCGCTCCGTCCAGACGGCGAACACCAGCTCGCGCGGCGCATCGAAGAGCCGCGAGATCGTGAACGTCTCCGCATCCATCGCACGCGCCGCGGCGTCGGCGAGCTTGTCGAGACTCTGCGCCCACCCTTCGCGCATGCCGGCCAGCGCGAACTTCGCCGCTTCCGTCGAATAGACAACGACCGCGCGCATGGTCAGCTTCGTCTTCGCGCCGTCGCGTTCGAACGTGACCGTATTCAGGATCTCGAACTGCGGATTCCCTTCTGCGTCGTGCATGGCCTGCGTGGTCATGACGATGCGCTCCGGCTCGATGAGCTCGTGGTAGACGCCCGACATCGGATAGATCGTGCCGTCGGGACCCTGCATGTCGATGCGGATCGTGCCGCCGGGACGGACGTCGATCTCGCAACGGACGTTCGTGAAGTGATGCGGGCACCACCACGCGGCGACCTGATCGCGTTCCGTCCAGGCGCGCCACACCACTTCCGGCGGCGCATCGAACGTACGCGTGATGATGACCGGCTCGGGGAACGACGCCAGCTGTTCGGCGAGACGGCCGAGGGTCTGCTGCAGGCCTTCCACGGCGCCGAATTCTTCGGCGACGCGTGTGCGCAGCTCGGCGCTCTCGAACACCATGCGCACGCTGATGCGCGTCTTGCCTGCGGCTTCGTCGCTGAACGTCACGTACGCGTCGAAGATGGGACCGGTGACGTGCGTGTACGACAGAAACTCCGGCGCGCGCACTTCGCGATAGACGATGCGGTTCCGATAGTCGGTGCCGTCCGGCCCGTGCATCACGTGCTCCCAGACGCCGTCGGGCCGCACGTCCATCGAGCGGGTGGTGTTCGTGAATCCTTTCGGACCCCACCAGTGAACGATGTGCTTCGGATCGGTCCACATCTTCCAGACCAGCTCGCGCGGCGCGTCGAACACGCGCGTGGCCACGATCTCGCGATCTGCGGTCTCGCCGATCACGCTACTTCCGTTGTTTGGGCTTGGACTCATGCTTCTTCTCCTTCTTCTTGTCTTTCGCTTGTGGTTCGCGCGCTTGCAGCTCGCGCAGATACGCGTCCAGTCGATCGAAGCTCTCTTCCCAATGACGGCGGTAGTGCCCGACCCAGTCCGACACCTCTTTGAGCCGCTGCGCTTCCAGGCGGCAGGGACGCCACTGCGCATCGCGGCCGCGCGTGATCAGGCCGGCGCGCTCGAGCACCTTCAGGTGTTTGGAGATGGCGGGCATGCTCATGTCGAACGGCGCCGCCAGCTCGGTCACGGACGCTTCGCCGGACGACAGCCGCGCCAGGATGGCGCGCCGCGTCGGATCGGCGAGGGCTGCGAACGTCAGGCTGAGATGGTCCGTCATGGCTTGATTAACCAGTTGGTTACTTAACCTAACGGTAAACTAAATCCGCGGGATCACTTTGTCAACCCCTGACGTACGATCGCGCCGTGACCCGATTGACCGACACCCAACTCTCCGAGATCCGCGCCGCGCTGAGCGGCGGCTTTCTGCCTGCTTCCGCGCTGGAACGTTTCGGCCAGCCGGTGCACGAGCTGCTGCCGGCGCTGATTCCGCTGGCGCAGGAGTACGCACGCCCCCCCATCTCCAACTTTCGTGTCGGCACCGTCGCCCTCGGCCTGAACGGCAACGTCTATTTCGGCGCGAACTTCGAGTTCACCGGCCAGGCGCTGAGCGTCACGATCCACGGCGAGCAGGCCGCGGTGGCGCATGCGATCGCGCGCGGCGAAACCGGCTTGCGCATGATCGCCATCTCCGCCGCGCCGTGCGGTTTCTGCCGCCAATTCCTGAACGAGTTGAGCACCGCGGGCGAGTTGCTGATCGCGCTGCCCGGCGAGGAACCGGCGCCGCTCGCGCAATTCCTGCCGCACGCTTTCGGCCCGTCGGATTTAGGAGTGGCCGCCGCGCTGATGGCGCCGCAATCGAACGGCCTCACGCTCGACACGAACGACGCGCTGCTGCGCGCCGCGCTCGATGCAGCGAACGCGTCGTACTCGCCGTACGCGCGCAGCTACGCGGGAGTCGCGCTGCAAACGCGCGACGGCGCCATCTTCACCGGCGCACTCGCAGAAAACGCGGCATTCAATCCAAGCATGTCGCCGCTCGAAGCGGCGGTCGTGAATCTCGTCATCCGCGGCGGCAAGTCGTACGACGACATCACCGACGCGGCGATGGTGGAAGTCGAAAACGCGCAAGCGAGCCAGCTCGACACGACACAGGCGGTGCTGCGATCGATGACGCGCGTGCCGCTGCGCGTGGCGTACGCGACTGCGTAAAACGGGGTGCTAAACTGCCGGCAGTCGTTCCATCTCAAAAACAAGAACGGGTCCCACTCAACGGATGCGATTCCGGCCTGCACTCCTGCTCATCGTCTGCGCTTTCCTGGCGAGCTCCTTTTCCGCGGTCGCACAGGAGCTCCCTGCATTCAGCTTCAACGTCTCGTCCCCGATCGTCAGCTTTCCGTTCCGGATCGTCGACGCTGAGTTTTCGCCGTCGCTGAATGCGATCGTGGCGGTCAGCCAATCGCCGAACCAGCTGCACATCTACCGGCCCGAGACGAACCAGCTCGTGTCGGTGAACCTGGAGGTGCCGCCGTACTGCGTCAGCGTGAGCCCGAACGGTCACGACGCGGTGGTCGGTCACGACGCCTGGATCTCGCACGTCGATCTCGTCGATCCGAAGCTGCTCGATACGATTCCGGTCTCCACCGTGGTGTCCGACATCGTGCTGGGCGGGAACGGCTGGGCGTATGTCTTCGCCAGCGGTTCGTTCGTCCCGGTGCGCTCGATCAATCTGACGACCAAAGTGCAGTTGGAGAGCTCGGGCTGGATGTACGGCAACTCGATCGGCCGGCTGCATCCGAGCGGCACCTCGATGTACGACGCGTCCACTACCGTCTCGCCGGCGGATATCGAAAAGATTTACATCGGCAATGACGGGAAGGCGGAGGTCGGAAACGATTCGCCGTATCACGGCGACTACTCGATGTGCGGCAATCTCTGGTTCTCGGCGGAGGGCACGCGCATCTACACCGCGTGCGGCAATGTATTTCGCGCGTCCGACGACAGCACGCAGGACATGCGCTACGTGGGCAGCTTCTCCAAGCAGGTCTTCATCGAATGGGCGGCGCATACGGAGATCGGCAACAACATCGCGGTGCTGCCCACGACCGGCGGTTCCGACGACGGCGAGATCGACTACTTCACGCCCGACTTTCTTCTGTACCGCGGCAAAGCCACGCTGCCGCGATTCATGGCTGGGCAGGACAGCTGGGCCGCGCGCGGACGCTGGGTGTTTTTCAACTCCGCCGGCACGAAGCAGTACGTCGTCGTGCAGGCAGACGCGAACTCCGGTCTTACCGCCGACTTTGGCCTCGTCACCGTCGACTGCACGAATCCGCTGGTCACGCTGCAGCCGGAGAATGCGAGCGTCTCGCGCTCGTTCAACAATGCGCAGTTCTCCGTGACCGGTTCGCCGGGCTGCGGTTGGAAGTCGGTGAGCAACGCGGCGTGGATCAACACGAATTCGAGCGGCGTGGGCGACGGCGTCGTCACGTACACCGTCAGCGCGAATCCCGATCTCGCTCCGCGCAGCGGCACGATCAGCGTCGGCAGCGCGACGTTCACCGTCAATCAGGCCGGCCTCCCTGCGCCTGCCGCGCTCACCGCGACCGCCTCATCCGCCACCTCTGTGTCGCTCACCTGGACGGCCGATGCTGCCGATCACTACGAAGTCTGGCGCAGCTCCGGCAGCGGATTCGCGATGATCGCCACGCCGGCCACGAACGCGTTCAGCGACACAGCGGCCGCGAACGCCGCGTATGTCTACAAGGTACGGACGGTGACCGCGGATGCCGTCACTTCGGCGTTCTCTCTGCCCGATTACGCGCACACGTTCACGCTCACCGATCCGGTTCTGAATGCAGGCGCGCTCATCCGCGCCAGTCACGTCACGCAACTGCGCACCATCGCCAACGCCATTCGCAGTGCGGCCGGGATCGCGCCGGCGTCGTTCACCGACGCGTCGCTCGCATCCGTCGTCGCCAAGCGCGCGCACATGACGGAGCTGCGCGACGCGATCAACGGCGCGCGTTCGGCACTGGCGCTCGCGCCGGTCGCGTTCTCGTCGTTGCCCGTGGGCAGTACTGTGCGCGCCACCACGACCACAGAGTTGCGCGCGTCGCTGCAGTAGCGCGCGCGCACTTCAAACGTTCCGGCCTCAGTTCACGGCGATGCGCAGTTCCTGCAGCGTCGCCGCGAGCACGAACGCGCCGTGCGACGCATTCGGTTGTACCCATCCCATCGCCGGCAGGCCGAGGCGGCTGCGTGCGGCGTCGATCGACTGACGCAGTTCGATGACGTGCGTCGCTGAGATGGTGCTGCCCGCTGCGACGGAGCCGGTGAACGCCGGCAGCGGCAATCCCGCCGCGGTCCGCAGTGCCGTGACCATCGCGCGCAACTCGGTGAAGTGCGCCGACTTGACGACCGTCCCCGCACTGAGCGGATCGTTGGAGTAGACGAACGTCGATGCGATATCGGGCGCCGAGTTGTACGACGGCGTGCCGTACGCGCCGTAGCCGCTGACGTAATAAACGTAAACGTGATTCGGCAGCGCGGTTGTATCGATCACACTGGTCGCCGACGTCGAGGCGATCGTCTGGAACGGTCCTTCGTTCGAGTCGCCGCGCACGATCGAGTACTGAGTGACCGAGGCGGCTGGTTGCGTCCACGACAGTGCGACCGTGGTCGGCGATGTGGCGGTGGCCACGAAATTCATCGCCGCGCATCCCACGCTGAAGTATTTGCTGCCGATGGCGGAACCGTAGTAGCCGTCGCCCGAATAAGAGGCGTTGAGGGATTGGTAGCCGTTCGGCACCGTCACGGTTGCCGTGACTTCCGCCTGGCCGGCCACGCCGTTCGACGCCAGCGCGAAGGTGCCGAGGCTGTTCGGATACGACTGGAGCGTGACGGAGCCGGTTGGCG
Source organism: Thermoanaerobaculia bacterium (assembly GCA_035688915.1). Lineage (GTDB taxonomy): Bacteria > Acidobacteriota > Thermoanaerobaculia > Gp7-AA8 > Gp7-AA8 > DASSMK01. The sequence goes on along the minus strand of DASSMK010000269.1, from coordinate 19,145 downwards.
CGGGAGCGCCTTCGGGTGCGCTGACGACGATGCGGACCTGAACTGTATTCGAGCAGGCGAGACCCGGCATCCGCACGTCCACCGTCGCCGCGGCCTTCGTGATCGTGATGGTCGGGAGTGCCACCGTCAGCGCGTTGAATCGCGTGTCGCCGCTGTAGCGCATGCGGTAGTGGTAATCGCCGGGAGCGGGTTGCGGACGCGTGAAGATCGCCGCGCCTGCCGTATCGAGCGTGAGCTCCTGGAGCGTGTTGCCGTTCTCGTCGAGCAACGTCAGGAGACCGCCGGGCGTCGTGCCGTCTCCGGTGCGTGCGGCCACGCGCGCCGGAATGATGAACAGCTGGCCGTATTCGAGCGGCGACTTGATGTCCGCGGCGATGGCGACGTCGAGCATCGCGGTCTGCGATGCATTCGCGACGATCGGAACGACGAGCGACGCCTTGCTCTGTCCGCCGATCGAGGCGCTGAGCAGGGTCTTGTTCACGCCGGCGGGCGGCGTGACGGTGAAGGTGGCGGTGCGCTGTCCCGCCGCGATCGGATTCGTGGCGGGAGAGATGACCACACCGGCGGCGGACGACGTGAGCGTGACACTGGTCGCCGACGCGGCGGCGTCGCCGAGATCGAACGTGACGGTGGCAGCGGTGCCGGCGACCAGTTTGGCCGGCAGGAACAACATGCCGTTGTCCGTCGTCATCCGGCTGACCGTGTTGTTCGACGCGTCCGTGTCCGCCACGGGCGAGGTCACCGTCGCGGTGAGGGTGCGTCCGGGCGGCATGGACGGATCGACGATTCCGGTCACCGGCCAGCGGCCGAGCGAGATGGTCTGCGACGCGCCGGGATCGAGATAAGGAATCGTGCAGCGCGCGACCGACGCGGCGACGTTCGAGCATTGCACCGAGCCGCCGAAGTAGTTCGGGAACTCGAGCGGCGATTCGGTGAACGTTACTGTCACTGTATTCGCCGACGAAGGACCGTTGTTCGTGATCTTGATGATGCGATCCGCTTCGCCGGAGGGCACCGCGTTCTGCACGATCTCCGCGACGAGGTCTGCGCGCGGATCGTCGTCTTCGATCACGCCCGCCGCTGTCGAATCGCCGAGCACCACACCGCTCGGCGACGACAGCCGCAGGAACAGCGTCTCATTCACCTCGGTCAACGTGTCGCCAATGACGGCAACATCGACGGTCTTCACCGTCTCGCCGGCAGCGAAGTTGATCGTGCCGCTGGCGGCTGTGTAGTCGGTTCCGGCGGTGGCGGTGCCGGGCAGCGTCGCGTACGCCACGCTGGCCGCATCGGACGAGGCGCCGTGGCGCGTGATCGTGAAGCGCAGCCCGTGCGTTCCTGCATTGCCTTCGGCCGTACGTGTGCCGGTAACGGAGCCGGTCGTCAGCGCAACGGCCCAAAGCTCGTGGCCTTCCACTTCCGTCGAAGCAGCGAAGAAGAGCGTTCCGTCCGCCGCGGTCAGCTGATCCGGCGAAGACGATACGCTGCCCGGAATGATGTCGCTCACCATCACCGTGCCGCCTTCGGTGCCGTCGCTCGACCAGAGCTCGGCGCCATGCAGACCGTCGTTGGCGCTGAACCAGATCTTTCCGCCGGCGGCGGCGAGTGCCGACGGCTTCGACGCAAACGTGCCGGGCGCGATGTCGCGAACGAGCACGGTGCCCGCTTCGGTTCCGTCGCTCTTCCACAGCTCCGCGCCATGCGTGCCGTCGTTCGCGGAGAAGTAGACCACTTCGCCGAGGGCGGTGAGCGCGGAGAGGCTGGAGGAGGCGGAGCCGGAACGGATGTCCTTCACCATGAACGTTCCGGCGGCGGTGCCGTCGCTGCGCCACAGCTCCGTTCCATGGTCCGCGTCGGTGGCAGTGAAGAAGAGCAGGCGTCCCGCGGCGGTGAGGTTGGAAGGATTCGAGCTGGCCGGGCCCGGATTCGCATCCTTCACCAGGAACGATCCCGCGCCCGAGCCGTCGCTGCGCCACAGCTCTACGCCAGATTCGGGTGAAAACATCGTCGCGTACAGCAAGCCGCTCGCGGCGGTGAGCTCGCCGCCGAGATAGCTGTTGTTTCCGGTCACGGACGCCACGCGGCGCGTCGTTTCGAGAGTGCCTGCGGTGCGGTAAAGGGCGTGGTAACAGAGGATCCAGCCGTACCCTCCGTCCGTCACGACGGCGACGGAGTCGTAATTACCTCGCAGGTGAGTCGGATCGGTGGGGTCGTAGAGCTCCGCGGTGCCGGCCGCCGTGCCGTCGCTGCTGAAAAGCTTCGCCCAGCCCCAGTTCCACATGTAGATGTGGTTCTCATCCGCGGTCATGTCGTCGAAGTCGTAATCGCCGATTTTCGTCGCGCCGCCGTGCACGCCGTCGACGCGAAAGAACTCACTGTGTCCGTGCAGGTAATAGATGTCGCCGCGGAACGGCGTGAGCGATCCGAATGGTGCGGGCGAGATGAGGTTGTTATCGACGTCGGTGACTTCGAAAGTGCCGCCGCTGGTGCCGTCGCTGCGCCACAGCTCCTGCGGAACCAGCGGATGGAAGTAGAGGTACGGCCCCACCGCTTTGAAATTGTCGGGACGCGAGGAGCGCGCCGGATCGAGAGCGAGGTTCGCGACCATGTGCGTGCCGGCCGTGGTGCCGTCGTCACTCACCCACAGCTCGCCACCGTGCGTCGCATCCGTTCCGGTCAACCAGATCTTGCCGCCCGTGAGCGTCGCGTTCGTCAGACCCACATCCGGACGCACGTCCGTGGCAGTGGCGCCGGGCGCCGGATCCAGCCGGAAAAGATGCGTCGTTCCATTCACCAACGCAGGGAAGTAGATTCTCGAAAATGCGGCAAAGAAACCGTAGATGCCGTAATTCGATCCTACCGGCGCACTGGCGTACGTTCCCGCTTCGGTTCCGTCGGTCCGCCACACGCTCGATTCGCTGCCGAAGAAGACGCCCAGCGACGTCGAGTAGAGCGGCACGCTGAACGTGGTCGAGCCACTGACCGCGAATGCCGCGAGCGGCACCGTCGTGGCCTCGGAACCGTTCGTCGTCCAGAGGCGTACGCCGGAAGCGGTGCCGTCATTCGCGAAGAAAACGGCGCCCGTTGCGGTGGCAGCAATCGCAGGCGAGCTCGTGACAAACGCGCTGTAGATGCCGGCGTAAACGTCTTTTAGCATCGCAGTGCCGCCGGCGGTGCCGTCGCTCTTCCACGGTTCGTAGCCATGCGTGCCGTCGTTCGCGAAAAAGTAGATCGCGTCCGCGGTCACGGCCGCCGGGAGACGGTACGCGACAGGCACGGTGAAGGAAGTGCCTGCCGGTGTGCCGTCCGTCGTCCAGATTCCGCCCCACGCGAAGAAACGAGTCGTGTTGCCGAAACGGAAGAACTGCCCTGTCGTGTTGCCCGCGCTGCCGGGCCTCGTGTCGGCGAGCAGCTGCGTGCCGTCCACCGTTCCGTCGGTCACCCACGGTTCGTCGCCGTGCGTGCCATCGTTGACGAAGAAAAAGACTTTGCCGCCGTAGCTGAGCGACAGCGCGAACGGCGACGTCGACGCGTTGACGACCTTCAGCAGGAACGTTCCCGCTTCCGTGCCGTCGCTCCGCCAAAGCTGCGTTCCATTCGCGCCGTCGTTGGCAGTGAAGACGACCACTCCCGGCGTCAGCTCCACGAAGCGCGAGGCGTTCGAGCTCGCGGAACCGCTGTTGATGTCGCGCACGAGCCGGATCCCGTCGCTGTCCGACACCCATGGTTCGCGGCCCGCGATTTCCGTTGTGGCCAGAAAGAAGAACTTGTTCCCGCTGGAAAGAAACGACGCCGGTTGCGACGACACCGGAGTGGAGTCGCTACTGTTGCCGAGATCTTTGACGAGATACGGCGCCTGCGCGGATGCAGATGCAGCGCAGAAAGCGGCGAGAAACAGAAGAAATAGGGATCGGCGCATGGCGGAAACTGAAGCAAATTAACACGGCATAATCTCCGTCGCTTCCTCGCCCACGCGCCGATTCCCGTCACTGCAAACGGTCTCGAACGTCACTGCACTTCCGCTGTCGGCGCGCGCAGCAATTCCGGCGGCGCGTTCGTGCCGCCGCTCAGCGTGCGCAGGAACGCTTCGAGCTGCTGCAGCTCGCGCGCGTTGAGACGAAGTGGCTGCAACTCCGAATGACCGGCCGGCGCTTGCGGCGCGCGGTTGTAATGCGCGACCACGTCGGACAAAGTCGCGAGCTGCCCCGCGTGCATGTAAGGCGCGCGTTGCGCCACGTTGCGCAGCGACGGCACCTTGTACGCGCGCTCCTGCTCGTGCGCATTCGTGGCCATGAAGTCGAGCTCCGCGCATTGCTTCGGCGCGGCATCGCTCCAGCGGCTGCGGCAATTGAACTCGTCTTTGAGCACGTTCTCCGCGCCGCTGATGCGACCGCGATCCGCGGGCAGCGCCGCATTGGCCGGGATGCCGGTGTTGTGGAACTCGTTGTTCGTCAGCAGCGGTCCGTTGTGGCAGCGCGTGCAGTTCGCCTTGCCGATGAAGAGGCGCAGTCCGGCCACTTCTTCGTCATTGAGCAACTCGCGCAGCGCGCGGCCGTTTTCGTCCAGCGCTTCCACATATCGATCGAAACGCGAAGGGCCGGGCTGCAACTGCCGCTCGTACGCCGCAATCGCTTTGCCGATGTTCACATAGATCATCGTCACCGCGACGCGTTGCTCGTCGCTCATCGCTTTCCATGCGCTCGCCGCCGCGCGATCCGCGACCGGACCTGCCACGCGCGGGACGTCGTGCAGATCGGGCAGCGCACCGAAAATCGTTTCGTAATCGCCGCGATACTTTTCGGCGATGAGATGCGCGTACTGCGCACGCGTGCCGCCGTGCTCCACCGCGCTTTCGAGCGGGCCGAGGGCTTGCGCCCACTGGCTGTCCTTGCGGCCGTCCCAGAAGAGGAACGGCGCGTACGCGGTGCCCGCCACCGGCATCGTGCGCCGATTCGTCGTGCCGACACCGTTCGCGAGCGGCGTACCGTCCTGGAATTCGCGTTCCGGCTGGTGGCAGGTCGCGCACGACACTTTGCCGTTCGCGCTCAGCTTCGTCTCGAAGAAAAGCTTGTGGCCGAGGGCGATGGCGCGCGGATCGTTGGCGACGCGGTTGGTCGGATCCGGCGGCAGCGGCTCGAGCTCCGAGAGCGCGAGCGTGCGCAGCTCGGCCGCTTGTTCGGGGCTCCACGAGTCGCGGCGCAACACCGCCGCGGAGACGACCGCCGCCACGAGCAACGTGACGGCGGTGAGCAGAACGCGTTTGGTAGTCATGAGCGTCTTCTCCGTGAATCGCTCGCGCGTCAGAGCGCGAGGTTGAAGGTGACGGTGTCGGCGCCCTGCGCAGTCTCGATGGCGAGCTTCAGCTCCCACCAGCCGCCCATGTTGAAGCGCAGCCCTTCGATCTCGTAGATGCCGTTGCCGAGGTTTTTGGTGACGCGGGGACGGGTGGGAAGACCGTGGCCGTGCTGCGGCATGCCGCCGTCGATGGCCACCGTCGCGCCGTCGATGGTCTGCCCGTTCGCGTCGGTGATCTGCACGCGCACCGTCTGCAGCTTGCGCACGCGCAGCTTGTCGTCCGGCTGCAGCGTGGCGATGTAAACGCGTTGCGCGGAAGCGCGCGGTCCGAGTCCGAATTCACTCTCCGCCGGGCGCTTGATGCCGCGGCCGAACAACATCGCATGCGCTGCCGCCGTCATGGCGATGAGCAGCACCGCCCACAGCGCCGTCTTCTTCGTCCGTTGCCAGTTTTTCTTTGCGTTCATTGCTTTCTTCCTTTCGCTCTGGCCGTTTGTTGGGCCTGCACGCAAAATAGGAAGAAGCGGCCCGGAAAGATTGAACGGTGCGGCCGGAGTTCTTGAACGAACCTGCTATGACCGCCGAAATCGAAGAATCGACGCGCGAGCCATACCGCGCCAAATGGGCCAGCGAAGTGCGCTGGTACCTCTGGGACGGCGGCTTTCTGGCCATCGGCCGCGCGGACGGCGTCGTGCCACCGCACGCGCATCACGCCATCCAGATCGTCTTCTCGGTGACGGGCGAGTCGGAGATCAGCGGCGAGAGCGGCGACTGGCGCACGGGCCGCGGCATCGTGGTGATGCCCGACGTCACGCATCGCTACAACGGCAACGGCATGTTCGGCGCGATGCTCTTCGTCGATCCCGAATCGGCAGAAGGAACGTGGCTGCGCGCGACGATGCGGCAGGACATCACCATCGTTCCCGCCGCGCGCGTCGATCTCGCCGCCGCCGAGCTGCAGCGCTTCCTCGATGAACCGTTCGCGGCGATGGATATTCGCACGCTCATTCGTTACTGCGTGACCACGCTCTGTGTCGGCGTCCCTCCGGCGCGCAAGCTCGACGAGCGAGTGACGCGCGTGCTGCAGGAGATCCGCGAGTCCGGCGATCTGCGCATTTCACTGGAGAGCATCGCCGCGAAAGCGTTCCTCTCGCCGAGCCGCTTCCAGCATCTTTTCAAGCAGCAGGTCGGCCTGCCGTTCCGCCGCTACATGCTCTGGCGCAAGCTGACGCGCGCCATGATGGGCATCGCGCGCGAGCGCACGCTCACCGCTGCGGCGCAAGCCTCCGACTTTGCGGATGCGGCGCACCTGACGCGCACGTTCTACCAAATGTTCGGCATCGCGCCGTCGCTGCTGATGCAGGGCGATTTCTTCGTGATCGATTCACCGTTCGACGCGACGTGATCGCGCGGAGTGGCAGACGCGCGCTGCCGCGCGATAATGCGCGCATGTCCCTCCCGCCCGCGACGTGCCGCGAAGACTTTCACGTCAGTCACGCGCACGTCGGCGCCTCCACCATCATACATAACCGCTACCCCGCCCATCACCACCTCGACGCACACGAACATGCCGTGGCCACGGTCTATCTCGTCCTGCGCGGCGGGCATGTGGAAGAAAGCGCGCGCTCGTCGGTGGAGTGCACGGCCGGTTCGGTGATCTTCTCGCCGCAAGGCGCGCGTCACGCGGATCGCTACGGAACCGCGGGCGGCGAAGCGTTCCTGATCGAGCTGCCGCAGCGCGTGCTCGCTCGTGCGCGCGAAGGCGGCGTGCAGCTCGACGAGCCGCGCCACCTCGCCGGCGGCACGTCCACACAGCTGATGCGGCGGATGGTCGAGGAAGCGGAGCGCGCCGATGACGTGACGCCGCTCGCGTTCGAAGCGCTGCTGCTGCATCTGCTGGCGGTGCTGCATCGCGAAGGAGCAGCGGTTTCGCCGCGCACGCCGGCATGGCTCAATCGTGCGCGCGAGGTGATGAACGATCGCTTCCACGAACGGCTGTCGCTCGCCGAAGTGGCTGCGGCGGCGAACGTCCATCCCGTGCATCTGGCCACGATGTTCCATCGCTGCTACGGCGTCACGTTCGGCGCGTACCTGCGCGGACTGCGCGTGGAGCGCGCGCGGCGCGCGCTGCTCGAGAGCGACAGAAGCATCGCGGAGATCGCGCTCGATTGCGGCTTCTTCGATCAGAGCCATCTCTCGCGCGTCTTCCGCGATGCGGCGGGCATGACGCCGGCACGGTTCCGACGCAACGCGCGCGGCTGAAGCTCGTACCGGCGCGCTTAACGCCGTACAAGACCGCATGCGAGGCGCGTGGTGAAATGGCGCGCATGAAGCGCCTGCTCGCTCTCGCTCTCTTCGTCACCGTCACGGCCAACGCGCAGACAACCGTGGAGCGGCTCGACGCGCTCTTCGCGCCGTTCGAAGGCGAGCCGTATCTGAACGGCGGCGTGCTGGTGGCGGAGAAGGGACGCATCGTGCTGCAACGCGCGTTCGGCGACGCCGACGTGCGCGCGCACATTGCGAACACGATCGATTCGCGCTTCCAGATCGCGTCGATGGCGAAAGTGTTCACCTCCACCGCCGTGCTGCAACTCGTGGAGAAACGCCGGCTCGCGCTCGACACACCGGTCGCGCGTTACCTCACCGGCTTCCCGTATCCGAACATCACCGTGCGTCACCTGCTCGCGCACACGTCCGGCTTGCCGGATCTCGAGCTGTTCGAATCGCTCGCCGCGCAGGATCCCTCGCGCATCATCCGCAACAGCGACGTCGTGCCCGCACTCGTGGCGTGGAAGCAAGGTCTCGCCTTCACGCCCGGCACGAAGTTCCTCTACAGCAACACGAATTACATGCTGCTCGCGCTGCTGATCGAACGCGCCAGCGGCATGAGCTACGCGCGCTACCTGGAGCGCTTCGTCTTCGCGCCCGCCGGAATGCGCGATACGTACGTGCTCACCGATGCCACGCCGCCCGACGCGCGGCTCGTGAAGAATCACATCCTCCCGACGATGTACGAGACGACGCCCGTCGACGTGACGACGGTGAAGCTCGCCGACGCCGTGAAAATGCGCCACATCCACTACGAAACCGAAACGCTCGGCCACACCCTCGGCGACCAGAACATCATCAGCACGACGCTCGATCTCTATCGCTTCATCGAGGCATGGAAGCGCGGCGCACTGCTGAAGAAATCGTCAATGGACGCGGCGACGACTCCGGCGCGCCTCGCCGACGGCAGCGTGAACTACGACGAGCCCGGCCCGCCCTTCGCCACGCACTGTTCGTACGGCCTGGGCTGGGAAGTCTGCGCGGACATGATCGGCCACAGCGGCTACAACCGCGGCATCGCCACGATGCTCTACCACAACGTCGAGCGCGACCAGACGGTGGTGATGTACGACAACACAGACGGCGGAGAGCTCGGCCGCAAACTCGCCGCCATCGTGAACGTGCTCAATGGCAAACCGCCGGTGGAGGTGGAGCGCCGCAAATCACTGGCGCGCGAATACGGCCGCACGCTCATGGCCGAAGGTGCCGCCGCTGCGCTGATCGCACACAACCGCATGCGCGCCGACCCCACCCACTACCTCGCCACCACCCGCGGCATGAACATCCTCGGCTACGACCTCCTGCACAACGGCCACACCGCCGAATCGCTCGAGCCGTTCCGCATCAACGTCCTCCTCAATCCCAACGACGCCAACGTCTACGACAGCTACGCGGAAGCGTTAGCGGCCAACGGCAAAACCGCGGACGCGATTCTGATGTACGAGCGCTCGCTGGAACTCGATGCGAAGAATGAGCGCGCGAAGCGCGCGATTGAGGCGTTGCGGCGGTAGGCGGGACGGCAGAAGCTACGGCCCGACGCCGTACACCTGAAAGCCGCTCCACGCTCGCGGCAATCGAAGACGAATGTCCGTCGATCGCAGCATCGCGAGCTGCGCTTCGCGAGTCGCCGCGACCGCGGAGCCGGACGCACGCAGCGAACGGTGGAACGCGCGCGAGAACGTCATCGACGAAATGTCCTCCACATCCCAGAGCGTGGCCACGACATTGCGCGCGCCGGCGGCGAGAAAAGAGCCGGCGAAGTCTCGGAGTGTGCCCGGCTCGCGGCTCGTGCCCGTGCGGCACGCGGCCGTGACGACGATGCTGCCTTTGCGGAGCGGCAGAGCGGCTGCGTCGCCGAGGCTGCACGCGCCGCCATGTTCGGACGAAGGCGTGAGCAGAAGGTCGCGGACCTGTTGCTCTTCGCTACTCGGCGCGGTGTGCGTCGCGAAATGAACAACGTCGGCGGTGCTGATCGACGCGACCAGGTTCGAGAACGTCGCGTCGCGGCCGATGAGCGTCTTTGCTTGCGGATATTCACGCGCAACGCTGACCGACTCGGCGCGTGCGCCGGGAAGCGCAGGAAGAGACGGATGCGCAACGCGATCGAACGCGGGATCACCGATTGTCACGACGCTGCGCAGCTGCGCCGGCTCAGCTTTTTTCGTTTGCGCGTACACGGACGCACTCGCGACGCGCAGCAGCTCGAAGTCTTCGATGAGATACCGGCGCGTCTGGCGATTGCGAAACACAGCGAAGGAGACGTCGTGCAGCGGCTGATCGGCGACGACCACCAACCGCTTGATGCAGTTCGGGTCGATGTTCAGCGGCGCGATGAGCAATTCGTAGAGCTCTTCCGCCGTCCGATCGATTTCAGTCAGCCGATCGTGATCGATCGCCGTGCGCAACTTCGTCTTCGCTTGGAGCAGCCGGCCCGTCGGTACGGCCAGCCGGTGCATTTCGACATGACCTTTCTCGATCAGTGTCGCCAGCGTGAATTGCGGGGAGGAAGTGAAGACGACGATCGCCGTGCCGGCGTCGATGCGTTCGGCAATCGCCTCCGCGGGGAGCGGCTCGACAGGGGCAGTCGCATTCGTCACGCCGTCAAGGAACACGAGGCCACGGCGACGTTCGCCGAGGCGGAAGGCGGCGCTGTCGTCATGGCGCTGCCAGTACAAGTCCATGAGTTCGTGAAATGGATCGTCTGCGACGCGATACCAAAGGTCGCGCAGATCGGGACGCGCAGTGTTTCTGCGGCGCACCTCGAGCAGCGAGATTGCCGAGGACAGGTCAGCGATCGCATCGTCTTCTCGCTTCGCTTCGCGTCGCGCCATGGCACGATAGAAATAGACGTAAGGGAGCATTGCCGTGCGGCCTGTCGATTTCGCGTAGTCGATGCATTGCGTCAACAGCGCCTCCGCCTGTTCGGGCTTTCGCCGGCAGAGGCTGATCGCTTGCGCGAGACGAACGTCGTTCTGGACATCGGCGCGCAATGGCCGCCCCGCCACCGCGTCGAGCATGACCTCCTTCGACAGCAGAGGAGCAGGATTGCGCCACGGCGCCGGCGTCAATCCCGAGACGGTGGGCGCGTACATCGGCGGCAGAGGGAGAACCGATTCATACAGCGCCAGCGCGCGCGGTTCTTCGCGATTGAATAGCTCGTCAGACGCAGTCGTCGCCTGCACGAGCTCGACGAGCGCGGGATCACCACTCGCATCTGCATAACGCAGCGCCGGTTTGCGAACGCGCCACGCCGCAACGGGTTGTCCCATCAGCGTCAGCATGTGCGCAGCGAACACACGCATGCGCGCGGCGGACTCGATCTCGCCGAAAGCCTCGAAGCTGTGTTGCGCGCGCAGATACGCGTCCAGCGCGGAGCTGAAATCGCCGCGCTGCGCGAGGCATTGACCGATCGCGCCGTCGACGGATGCTCGCAAGCCACGATGGCGGATTGGGACTTCGCGCTCGAGTTGCCGCAGCTGCGCGAGCGAATCATTGATAGGTACAGCGTCGAACCGGGTCATGATCGCGGACCACCGCGCGAGATGATTCATCGGACTGCCGGCGTGTTCGAACGCCTCGGCCGCTTCGTCGTATCCGCCGGCAGAATCGGCGCTGGCGTACAACGCGTGCGCTCGCGCGAGTTCTTCGATTTGATGCGCGTCGTGCCGGCGGATCGCTTCGTCGATCTTCGCGACCACGTCATCAAGAAACGAGTCTGCCGACCAGTTGCGCAGCGCTGCCGCGATGCGACGGACGAGAGCCAGCTGCTGTTCGGCGTCGGCTGTTCTTCCAGCGAGCACTGCGCCCGCCCAGTCGCCCAGGAGCTCTTTTTCGGCGCAATCGCGCACGTAATCGGGAAACAGTGTGACGATGTCCCGCAGCGCATCACTGTTGTTGGAACGCGCTGCGAGTTGCGGACGGACGGTCGACCACCATGATCGGCGCGACGGCTCCGCGATGTAATCCATGCGTCGCCGTGCTTCGGCGCTCCAACCGTCATCCGACTTTTGCATCGACAGCTGATAGCTTTCTCGCGCCGGCCCGTACAGGCCGAGCTTTTCCAGAACGAGGCCTCTGTTGAAGCGTGCTTCGGCCTCGACGGAAGGCGCGGTTGTCTGGTGGCGGCCAATAGGAATGACCAAGCGCAGCGAGGCGAGTGTGTCTAGAAGCTTGCGGACGTCATCGTGTCCTTCCAACTGCTCGAGTGATAGCGCCGCGGCGTCCGCTCTGATGTGCGCGATGTCGTTCGCGAACATGAAGAGAAAACTGCCAGCTTCCATCATTTCCGCTCCGCCGCGGAGGTCACCGCTGGCGGCCCTCGCTAACGCGATGTTTGTCCACGCTTTCGCACCGATCTCGTCGAAGTTGTAGTGGCTTTCGAACTTGAGCTTCATGACTTCGTCGAATGAGTCGAAGCGCGTGCGCAAACGACTCTCGAGTTGTTTGCCGGCGCGCAGCCAGTAGGAAACGCCCTGCGCCAAATCGGCGTCGCCTGCGCCGCTCGCTTTCGTCACCGGCCCGTAATGGAAAGCGACGCCCGCTATACGCGCTGTAAAAATGCGACGCGGCGAATTGGAGATAAGGGCCCGCATATCCGGCTCAGCCCCCGCATGCGCCTGCAATGCGACGGCGACAGTCAGCACGACAGCAATCCGCAACAGCGGCGGTGACCTCACATCGTTAGGAGGGGCCGGGCGCCACGCTTTCCCTACCGCCTTCCGTCCATGCGTCGTTTACTTAGCGCCGCGATCGGCGCATATTCGCGAGCGAGCCACGCAGATGGACAGCAGCGATGCAGCGATCGTCGTCTCGCAGTTGACGCGGCGCTTCGGCGCGAAGACTGCGCTCGATTCCGTCACGCTCGAGGTCGCGCGCGGCGGCGTGCACGGGCTCGTCGGCGCCAATGGCGCCGGCAAGACCACACTCATCAAACACATCCTCGGCCTCCTTCGCGCGCAGAGCGGCGCCGTGCGCGTGTTCGGCCGCGATCCGGTTGCGGATCCGGTCGGTGTGTTGTCGCGGATTGGGTATTTGTCCGAGGAGAATGAGCTGCCGGGGTGGATGCGGGTGGAGGAGCTGATTCGGTATTCGCGCGCGTTTTGTCCTGCGTGGGACGACGTGTTTGCGGAGGAGTTGCGGCAGACGTTTGCGCTCGATGCGACGACGAAGATCAGGAATCTATCGAAGGGGCAGAAGGCGCGCGCGGGGTTGCTCATCGCGCTCGCCTATCGTCCGGAGTTGCTCCTGCTCGACGAGCCATCGTCCGGACTCGATCCGATCGTACGGCGCGACATCGTCAACGCGGTCATTCGCACGATCGCGGCGGAAGGACGGACGGTGCTGTTCTCGTCGCACCTGTTGGATGAAGTCGAGCAGGTCGCGGATCACGTCACGATGATCAGCGGCGGGAAGGTCGTTTTAAGCGCGCCGCTGCGCGCAATCAAGGAGTCGCATCGCAGCGTGACGATGCACTTCGCGACGCCGACCGCGCGGCCTCCGCAGATCGAGCGAGTGTTGCGCTGGGACGGCGGACCACAGGAGTGGACCGCGGTCTATCGCGGCGATGTGGCGGAGCTGCGCGACATCGCTCGCGGTTGGAATGGCACCGCACGGATCGTCGCGGATCGAGAGGCATCGCTCGACGAGATTTTCGTCGCGCGCGTCGGAACGCGCGCGACCGCGGCGACGGAGGCATGAGCGATGCGCTCACCCGCGGCCGCCATTGCGTGGGAGTTCCGGCGCCGCCACCGCTGGGGCTTCCTCGCCTTCGGCGTGTATCTGGTCGTGCTGGCCGTGATCAAGTTCGCGGTATTGGGCGGACGGCAATTCGCGTTTCGCGATGAGCAGGCGTTCGCGTTCGCTGTGGTCGTGCCGACCACGATCACGTTTCTCTACGTCCTGGCAGTGTTCACGTTCGGTCTCGATGGCGATCTCGCGGCGCGCGAGTCGATCTATCCCGCGCGTCTTTTCACGCTGCCGCTGAGCAGCGACGCGCTGGCCGGATTGCCGATGCTGTACGGCTGCTCTGCAGCGGCGGTGCTGTGGCTCGCGACGCGATTCCTCGGCATCTGGCCGGCGGGTGTGAATGTGCCGGTCATCTGGCCGGCGTTGCTGGCCGCATCGCTCGTGGCGTGGACGCAGGCGCTCACGTGGATGCCGTATCCGCTGCGCGGCCTGCGCGTGATCGTCACGATCCTCTGGCTTTCCTCCCTCGACGCCATCGTCCTCGCCGCTCTTCACTTCCAGGCGAGCGAGCCGCTGATGCTGACGATTCTCGCGCCGCACGTTCCGCTCGCGTATCTCGTCGCTCGCTCGGCGCTGCGTCGCGCGCGATGTGGCGACGTTGCCGATTGGCAGCGTCTCTTCACGCGCGGCGATGTGAGCGCCAGTGTGAAGAAGCGCGCGCCGTTTGCGTCGGCGAGCCGCGCGCAAGTGTGGTTCGAGTGGCGGCGGCACGGCCAATCGCTGCCGCTCCTCGTGGCCGTGCTGCTGCCGTTCGAGCTGGCCATGCTGTTCCTCTTTCACGAGACGGCGGGGATCGTCGTCGAGACGTTCGTAATCATCCTCCTCACGCCGGCGGTGCTCGCGACGTTCGTCGCCGCGACGGTCTCGAAATCCACCGCCAGCGCCTCCGACGCGTACACCCTCGGCGCATTCACCGCCGCGCGGCCTTTGTCCGACGTCGCGCTGATCGGCGCGAAACTGAAAGCGACGATCCTCAGCGCGCTCGTGGCGTGGCTGCTCGTGATCGTGGCGACGATCGCGACGCTGAAGGTGTCGGGCGCCGCGCCGGTGATCCTCGATGGCGCGCATTGGCTGGCGAATGCGATCGGACCGTTACGCGCCGCGCTGGCCATCGTTCTCGCACTGATCGCGCTGATCGCGTCAACGTGGAAGCAGCTCGTGCAGAGTCTGGCCATCGGCATGAGCGGCCGCGCGTGGATGGCCAAGCGCAGTCTGTTCGCGACGCTGGCGCTGCTCGCGATCGTGCTGCCGTCCTCGCGCTGGATCACTCGCAGCAAGGCGCTCATGGCTGCGCTGTGGACCGCGCTTCCGTGGATTCTCGGCGCGCTGGTTTGCATCAAGACGCTCGTCGCGTCATGGATCGCGCTGCGACTATTCGCGAAGCGCGTGCTGAGCGATCGCACGCTCGTCATCGCCGCCGCATGCTGGAGCGCAACGGTAATCGTGTTGTCCGCAGCGCTGGCGGCAATTTTCCCGGCCGTGATCGTGCGGCACTACGTGCTGATCTTCATCGCCATCCTTGCAGTGCCGCTCGTGCGTCTGGCTGCGGCTCCGCTGGCGCTGGACTGGAATCGCCATCGCTGAATCATGACGCGCAACACCAAAGCAATCGTCGCGGTCCTCGCGTTCCTCGCACTTCCGGCGATCCTCGCGCTCGCCGATGCGGCCGTGTTCTGGGCGCGCAACCGCAGCAACGGCGTGCTCGTCTCCTCGGGTGAGACGCGCGAGTACGAGCTGTACGTGCCGCCGGCGTACAGCGCGTCGCGACGCGTACCGCTGGTGATCAGTCTTCATGGCGCGGGCGGCTGGCCTGTGCAGCAGATGCAGATCAGCGGCTGGAACCGCCTCGCCGCGCGCGAAAACTTCATCGTCGCTTATCCCGCCGGCAGCGGGAACTTCGGTCCGCGCATCTGGCACACCGGCAGCGGCAATGCCGCCACGCGCGACGTCCGTTTCATCTCCGATCTGATCGACAAACTGGAGCGCGATTACGCCATCGATCGCGAGCGCATTTACATCAACGGTCTGTCGAACGGCGGCGGCGAAAGCTTCGTCCTCGCTTGCACGATGTCCGAACGCATCGCTGCGGTGGGCATGGTCTCTTCGGCACAGATGCTGTCGTGGAGCTGGTGCACCGACCGGCGGCCGGTGCCGATGATCGCGTTTCACGGCACTGCCGACCGGATGGCGCCGTACGACGGAGGCCGTTCGTGGCTCGCGCCGGTGCCTTTTCTTCCGCTGCCGAAATTCGTGGCGCAGTGGGCGCGCCGAAACGGCTGTGCACCGAACGCGATCGAATCACGGCCCGCTCGTGACGTCACACGACGCGAGTATCAACGCTGCGCCGATGACGCTACGGTCGTCTTCTACACGCTGCACGGCGGCGGTCACGTCTGGCCCGGTGGTGAGCCGCTGCCGGAGTGGTTCGCCGGCGCGGACAGCCGCACCATCGACGCCACGCGCGAGATGTGGACGTTTTTCCGCGAGCATCGCCGGCCGCTGTCCTAAACTCCGCCTCGATTGATTGACTGAAGGAGCTCACGACGATGACGCCCAAGAACACCATCTGCCTCTGGTACGACAAAGACGCTCTCGACGCCGCGCGGTTCTACGCGGCGACGTTTCCCGACAGTGCGGTGACCGCCGTTCACGAAGCGCCGGGCGATTTTCCCGGCGGTAAGAAAGGCGATGTCCTCACCGTCGAGTTCACCGTCCTCGGCATTCCCTGTCTCGGTCTCAACGGCGGCCCCACGTTCAAACACAACGAGGCGTTCTCGTTTCAGGTGGCGACGGACGATCAGGAAGAGACGGACCGCTACTGGAACGCCATCGTGGGCAACGGCGGCCAGGAGAGCGATTGCGGCTGGTGCAAGGATCGCTGGGGTCTTTCGTGGCAGATCACCCCGCGCGTGTTGACCGACGCGCTGGCTGCGGGCGGCGACGAAGCGAAGCGTGCGTTCGGCGCGATGATGACGATGAAGAAGATCGACGTCGCCGCGATCGAGGCAGCGCGCCGAGGGTAACCAAGACGAGACGCGAATCGCGGCTCCGGTCAACTCCCGGAGCCGCGGTTCACGTTCACCGCGTTGTCGTCGATGTTCCGATCCAGCAGTTCGTGATTCGGATCGACTTCCGCGCTCGCCGGTACGCCTGCGACGGTGAGCTCGATCGTCTGCACGCCGGAGCGCAGTCGATGCGAGCCGCGATACAGCTCTTTGCCCATCGCGTCGTACAGCGCGATCGCGACCGCGTCGTTCATTGGCACAGGACGTTCGATGCCGGTGCCGTCGCCTTTCGTCTTCTGCGCTTCGACGCGGAAGCTCACGCGATGCGCGCCGTTGGCCGCCGCCGTCACGTCGAGACTCTTCGCGCGCAGATCCCAGAACGTGATTTCTTCGAACAGATCCTTCAACAATCCGTGCGTCGCAGGCGGCGTGGCGGCGCGCAGCTCGCGGTAAAAATCGAGCGTCGTGGGATACGGCGAACGGCCGCCCGGGAACTTCGCGAGCAGGCGGCGCAACGCGAGATTCACCGGCTCGGCGCCCGCGGCTTCGCGCAGCGCGTACATTGCGAACGGGCCCGTGCGATACGCGTCGAGCTGATCGGCCGCGCGCAGCAGCGGAACTTCACGCGGCCGGTTCGGCGCGAGGTACTGCTCGCGCATCATGTCGAGGATTCGCTTCAGGTGCTCGTGGCCGAACGTCTTCTCCACGATCAGCATCCCGCTGTACCACGACAAACTTTCGGCGAGGAACGGCGCGCCCTCCACGACTGCCGGCGTGAGTTGATGCCCCCACCATTGATGACTGACCTCGTGCGCGACGACGGCGAATGGGAAATCGATCTTCCGCGGATCATCTTCAGGACGAACGAGCGCGAACCCTTCCAGATACGTGATCAGGCCGTCGTGCGCCGTCATTCCCAGCATGTCCGATGGGCCGGGAATCTCGACGAGCCTGAGTTGCCGGTGCGGATAGGCGCTGAATTGAGCGTTGTTGTAGTCGAGTGACGCCTGAACGCTACGCGCCATCCGCTCGAGATTGGCGGTATGCGCGGGGTCGTGGAAGATCTCGATATTGACCGGCTGCCCGGAGCGCGTGGACGGATTCCACTTCGCGCGATGCACGGCGTAATTCGCCGACGCGATCATCCACGCGTTGCTGATCGGCGCGTCGGTGACGTACTGCACGTAACGGCGGCCGTTCTCGATCCAGCTGCGGCGCATTTCGCCGGGCGCCACACCGAGTTGATCGATGTCGGTGCCGACGATCGTCTCCAGTTCCACTTTCTCGTAGCCGCGTTGTTCGTTGCCGACCGGGATGTCGCCGAGGTGGGGGAAGGCGGGACGTTCGCGGAGGTGGTGCTTTTTGCGAAGAGCGGGATCGTTGAGCTCACGGGCCCATTGATAGCCGACTAGCGGCAGCCAGTAATCGCCGTTGCGCGGCCGGTGCACGATGATCGAACCGTTGCGTGAGACCGGCGGAATGCCGGACGCCCGGAAAGGACGATTTGCGATCACGACCTCGAAATCCATCCGCAGCGATTCGCCCGGCGCCAGCGCTCGATCGAGCGTGTAGATCCGGTAGCCGCGCTCGTCATCGGTGACCGTGGCGTGCGAGGAGCGATCGAACGAAACGAGCGTTCGTTCGACGCCGCCGGCCGTGGCGATGTGGATGTCGTCGATCTTCGCGCCGCTGCGATTTTCGAGACGCGAGCTCCCGTGGATCGTGGCCGTGTAGCGCTGCGGATAGAAATCGACGCGCAGCTTCGTCGCCGCCACGGACGGTTGCGGCAGCGCGGCATACCGGCCGTACCGCTGCTCGTATTCGGCGCGCAACTGCTCCATGTCTGCCGACGACCGGTAATGGTCGAGGACATGCGTGTTGTAGAAGATGAACGCACCGGCGCCGAGTGCGATCGCGAGCGCCGCTCCGCCGAACAACGCGGCCGCGCCGGTCAACCGCTGGCGCGCCAGCGCGAGTTTTCGCCGCACGCCACGCTCTTCGCCGCGGATCCAGAAGAGATACGTGACGAGCGCGAAGAGCAGCGCCCAGCCGCCAAAGTACAGCGTGTACCAAAGCCGCGCCGCCATCCCGGGCCCAAAGTGCGAGATCTCCGAGTACGTCCACCGCGGCAAGCTGCCGTACAGCAGCAGGTTGTCTTCGACGCCGATGCGGCGCAGCATGTCGCGCGCGATGGGCATGAGGCCGACGAGCACATTCGCGACGTACTTTTGATTCAGCAGCACGTGAACGACCATCGCCAGCGCGGCGGTCAGCAGATAGTCGGGAAGCTGCAATCCGAACAGGATGCGAACGTACAGGCCGAGGTCGTAGTGCTCGGTGCCGACCATCGTCTGCGCGGCGAGGCCCGTGATCAGAAAGATGATCTGCGTCGCGACGAGCATCATCGTCAGGCCGAGAAACTTGCCGGTCACCGTCACCCAATCGGGTACGGGCGTCACGCCGGCCAGTGCGTCCATGCGCGCGCCGCGCTCGCGCCACACGAGCTCTCCCGCCGATAACGCGATGAGCAGCGTGAGCAGGATCGAGATGTCGCTTTCGAGAAATGCGAGCAGGCGCGCCGTGGTCAGCGGCGCGGGGATTCCCATCTCCACTTCCGCGAGCTCCGGCGCCGCCTGGATGAAGAGCAACGCCAGAAAGGGCACGATCCACCACACGCGGCTCGCGTGCAGATCGCGAAAAGAGCGCATCGCGATCGCGCGCAGTTGCCGCATGCGCGTCGAAAGATCGAACACGCGCCGCGCCGGCGGCACC
>DASSMK010000268.1:0-9642 GCA_035688915.1 Thermoanaerobaculia bacterium | reverse complement strand
GGCCAGCCGGTGTCGATGGCCAACCTGCGCGCCGTGCGCCAGCTCTGCAACCTGTTCGGCATCCGCATGTGGTGCGATGCCACGCGCGCCGTCGAGAACGCGTTCTTCATCAAAGAGCGTGAGGCGGGCTACGAGCACACGCCGGTGCGCGCGATTCTTCGCGAAATGATGTCGCACTTCGACGGCTGCACCATGTCGGCGAAGAAGGATTGCCTCGTCAACATCGGCGGATTTCTGGCCATGAACGACCCGGAAATCCTGCAGGCCGCGCGCGAGCAGGTGGTGATCTTCGAAGGGATGCCGACGTACGGCGGTCTGGCCGGCCGCGACATGGAGGCCATCGCGCAAGGCATCTACGAAATGGTCGATGATGAGTACATCGCGCATCGCATCGGTCAGGTCCGCTACCTCGGCCAACAGCTCGCCGACGCCGGTGTGCCGGTGGTCCTTCCCATCGGCGGACACGCCGTCTTTCTCGATGCGCGCCGCTTCCTGCCGCATCTCGAACAGGAGCAGTACCCCGCGCAGTCGCTCGCGGCGGCGCTCTATGCCGACAGCGGCGTGCGCGCGATGGAGCGCGGCATCGTTTCGGCGGGACGCGATCCGCTGACCGGCGCAAACCGCCATTGCTCACTGGAGCTCGTGCGGCTCACCATTCCGCGGCGCGTCTACACCGATCGTCACATGGATGTCGTGGCGTGGTCGGTCCAATCGTTGTTCGCGCGAGCCAGCGAGATTCCGGGGCTAACGATGACGTACGAGCCGCCCACGCTGCGCTTCTTCACCGCACGCTTCGAGCCGGTGGCCGTTCGCGTGGAGGTGTAGCCCGTGTTTCCGATCGTCGCAGCGGAGCTCCTCGGCCCCGGCGTCAAACAGTTCGACGTCCTGGCGCCGCGCATCGCGCGCAAGCAGCGCCCCGGCCAGTTCGTGATCATCCGCGTTCATGAATCCGGCGAGCGCATTCCGCTCACCATCAAGTCATCCGACGCGACGCGCGGAACGATCACGCTCGTGGTGCAGGCCGTCGGCAAGACGACGTCGCTGCTCAATCAACTCGGTGCCGGTGACGCGATCCTCGACGTGGTCGGACCGCTCGGCAAAGCGTCGGACATTGAGTCGTACGGGCGTTGCGTGGTCATCGGCGGAGGCGTCGGAACGGCCATCGCGCTGCCGACCGCGAAGGCGCTGCACGATGCCGGCAATCACGTCACGGCCATTCTCGGCGCGCGCACGAAAGACCTGCTGCTGCTCGAACAGGAAGTGCGCGATGCGAGCGACGCGCTGTTCGTGATGACCGACGACGGCAGTTACGGCGAGAAGGGTCTGGTCACGGACAAGCTCCGCGCGCTGGTCGATGGCGGCTCCGTCGATTACGTGCTCGCCATTGGACCAGTGCCGATGATGCGTGCGGTGGCGGAGGTCACGCGGGAGCGTGCGATCCGGACGGTGGTGAGCCTCAACGCGATCATGGTCGATGGCACCGGCATGTGCGGCGGCTGCCGCGTCATCATCGGCAACAGCAGCAAATTCGCCTGCGTCGACGGGCCCGAGTTCGACGCGCACGAAGTCGATTTTCAGGTGCTGATGCAGCGCAACGCGATGTATCGCGAGCAGGAGCAACAGGCCATGCAGCAGTTTCGCGAGGGCTGCCATGCCTAACACCATCCCGAACAAAGACCGGATGAAATTGCCGCGGCAGGAGATGCCGGAGCGTTCCGCCGCCGAGCGCAGTTGCACCTTCGAAGAAGTGAACCTCGGATTCGATCCGGAGCTCGCCCGCGGCGAAGCGCTGCGCTGTCTCGCCTGCGCCAAGCCGACGTGCACGCGCGGCTGTCCCGTAGCGGTGAAGGTGAAGGACTTCGTCGAGCTCATCGTCGACGGTGATTACCTCGGCGCCGCGGCAAAGGTGCGCGAGGACAACGTGCTGCCGGCGATCACAGGCCGCGTCTGCCCGCAGGAAGATCAGTGCGAAGGCGATTGCATCATCGGCAAGCGCGTGCCGTCCGTGGCCATCGGACATCTGGAACGCTTCGTTGCCGATTACGAACGCCGCACCGGCCAGGTCGGCATTCCGCGCAATGCTCCGGCCACCGGCAAACGCGTCGCCATCATCGGCAGCGGACCGGCCGGTTTGAGCGCGGCAGGCGATCTCGTGCAGCGCGGCCATGGCGTCCGCGTCTTCGAAGCGCTGCACGAATTGGGCGGTGTGCTGATCTACGGCATCCCCGAGTTCCGCCTCCCGAAAGAGATCGTCCGGCAGGAAGTGGATGTGCTGCGCCGGATGGGCGTGGAGTTCGAGACCAACGTCGTCGTCGGCAAGACCGTCACCGTCGACGAGCTTCTCGGCGAAGAAGGTTACGACGCGCTGTTCGTGGCCACCGGCGCAGGCCTGCCGCAGTTTCTCGGCGTGCCCGGCGAACATCTGAACGGCGTGTACTCGGCGAATGAATTCCTCACGCGCGTGAACCTCATGCGCGCGTACCGCTTTCCCGAATTCGATCAGCCCGTGTACGACTGCCGCGGCAAGGACGTGGTGGTGGTCGGCGGCGG
Source organism: Thermoanaerobaculia bacterium (assembly GCA_035688915.1). GTDB lineage: Bacteria > Acidobacteriota > Thermoanaerobaculia > Gp7-AA8 > Gp7-AA8 > DASSMK01. The sequence continues at coordinate 7,092 of DASSMK010000268.1, read as the reverse complement.
CAACACGGCCATGGATTCGGTGCGTACCGCGCTGCGGCTCGGCGCGCGTTCTGCGTCGCTCGTTTATCGGCGCAGCGAACAGGAGATGCCGGCGCGCAAGGAAGAAGTGCATCACGCGAAGGACGAAGGCGTCGCGCTGCGCATGCTCACCAATCCGGTGGAGATGATCGGCGACGCGCGTGGCTGGGTCACCGGCGTGCGCTGCGTGAAGATGGAGCTCGGCGAGCCGGGCGCCGATGGCCGCCGCCAGCCGGTCGCGATCGCGGGATCGGAGCACGTGATCGACGCGTCGCTCGTGATCGTCGCCGCCGGCACATCCGCCAATCCGCTCGTGCAATCGACGACGCCCGACTTGAAAGTGACGCGCAAGAACTACATCGAAGCCGATCCCGAGACGCTGCAAACATCGAAGAAAGGCGTCTTCGCCGGCGGCGACATCGTCACCGGCGGCGCGACGGTGATTCTGGCCATGGGCGCGGGCAGGAGAGCGGCGCGCGCGATCGACGCGTATCTCGCGTCTGCATGATCGATCTGCTGATCGGCGTGATGGCCGGCTTCTTCATCGGCGCGACAGGAATCGGCGCGGGCTCGATTCTCACGCCGTTGCTCATCCTGCGCGGATACGATCCGGTGACCGCCGTGACGACCGGATTCATCGCGCTCATCGCAGCGCGCAAGGTGGGATCGGTGCAACACATCCTCAGCGGCCACTGGCCGAAGCGCGGCGGCCTGCGCGTGCTGTTCGCGGGCGTCGCCGGCGGCGGCATCGGATTCCTGCTCGTGCATCACTTCATCACGCGCACGCTGCTGTTCGAATCCGCATTGCGATTGGCGCTCGCCGTCGTCCTGCTGACGATCGGCGTGGCCGGATTCTTCTCGCTGCATTTGCAACCGCGCCCGCACTTCGCGACCGTCGCCGCTGCCGGCGCAGGAGCGATCGTCAGCGCGACCTCCGCCGGTTCCGGGACGCTGCTCGGCGCGCTCGTCTTCCCGGGGACCGATTGGCGCGTGCACGAGTTCTCCGCGGTCAGCAATCTGTTCGGACTCTGCACGGGCGTGATCGGCATCGCTGCGTACATGCGCCTCGACCGCTTCGATCCCGCTCTTCTCGGCTTCGTCACGGCCGGTTCCATACTCGGCATCACCGCCGGCGTATTCGCCTCGCGACGCATCGAGCGCACTCACTTCGCACTCGCGCTGCGCGTTCTCACGATCGTGCTGGGAGCGGCGTTGGCGATCTCGTGGTTCATGGCGTGACGCAATGCGTTCGCGTCACGCGGATGTGTGACACGGATCGCCGCCGCGATCGCCGCGTGAGACGAAACTTCAGGTCATGAACATACGCGACGCGATGACCAAGAGCCCTGTGACCTGCGAGCCTGCGACGCCGCTCCGTGTCGTAGCGACGATGATGGTCGAGCACGATTGCGCAGCGATTCCCGTCGTGAACGACGGTGAAGTGGTCGGCATCGTCACCGACCGCGATATCGCCTGCCGCGCCGTTGCCCGCGGCGCGAATGCCGCCGAGCTTCCGGCGAGCGCAGTCATGTCGACGCCACTCGTGGCGATCCATGCCGACGAAAGCTTCGAAGACGCCGCGCTGCTGATGATGGAAAACCATGTCCACCATCTCCCGGTCATCGACGGCGCCGGCCATCTCCTCGGCATCGTCGCGCAATCCGACCTCGGCCGGCGCATGTCGAACCGCGAGCTCGGACAGCTCGCGCGCGAGACGTCGATCCGCGTGATGCATCGTCGTCCGGCGAAGCTCGTGCGGACGTCGGAGCACTGACGCAACGGCGGCGCGACATCTGCCGGGACACCGAAGCGTCTTCGCGTTCGATCCTTGAACCACGCAGCTCCGGCTCGTTCGACGCCGCCGCGCCAGTACTTTGCGCCGTGCGATGCGAGAGAACCGGCCACGCGTGAATGGGCTGCCGGCGGTGACGTCACGTTGCGGTGTGATGGCCATCAATCGACGGTGTGTGACAGAGCATCGCTGCGTGCCGCTCCACGACGCACGATGTCGGCAAGGAGGCCGCCATGCGCAAGACGCTGTTCGCAATCGGTTGGGCCGTGTTGTTCGCATTGCCGATCATCTATGCCATTCAGATCTACATGACGCAGGACCTGCCGCCCGTCGAATGGTGGCAATGGGCGATCCTCTTCGCGACCGTGCTGGTGATCTATTTGGCGAGGAATCCGGATGACGTGCTGAAACACCACGTGGTGTGACGCCGCGTCGACGACACGCGCACCTGTGATGGCTGACAGTGCGCGAGCGCTCGGAGCGGGCCGAGATTGAGATGCGGGAGCTCGCATCATGCGCAAATCGTCGATCGCCACCGCCATCATCTTCCTCGGATTCCTGTTGCTGTCGTGCGCGTCTTCCGATCCGGCAGTCGTGCCGGTGATCGGTGCTCCGGAAGATCTCGTGCCGCTGGCCGGTGAATGGACAGGCACGTACGACAGCTATGCGACGAGTCGCAGCGGAAGCATCACCTTCCATCTCACCGAAAACCCCGCGGGCGCGCACGGCGACGTGCTGATGGTGCCGAAGCAGGAGCGCGTTTACGACAATGACGCGCACCGGCCGCGAGGCGGCATGATCAGCAGCGCCAGCGTGCTGTCGATCGAGTTCGTGCGCATCGCGAACGGAGAGATCAGCGGGAAGATCGCGCCGTATCCGGATCCCGAAGTGCGCGAGGCGATGCTCGAGACGCAGTTCACCGGACGTCTCAACGGCGACTCGATCGAAGGCACGTTCGTGACGTACTCGGATCACGGCGTCGCGCCGATGCGAGGGAGCTGGCGCGTGCGGCGTAAGTCCGCGTAGCGGTCAGGCGCCGACCGCGCGCGTCGCCGCAGACATGGCATCTTCGAACGTGCCGGTGACGTCCGCGAGCAGCTCGATCTTCTTCGCTTTCTCGAGTGCGGCACGCGGCTGCGAGCGCACCTCCGAGAGGATCAGCTTCGTGCCCTGCCGGCGGCATTTCTTCAGCAGTTGTTCGAGCGCGTGGATGCCGGTCGCATCGATCGCCGGCACGTGCGGCATCCTCAGAATGAGAACCTTCGGCGCGCTGCCAATCTCCGCCATCACGTTGTTCAACTTATCCGCCGCGCCAAAGAAAAACGGACCGTTCACCGCGTAAACGTGAACGCCCGCGGGAATCTCACGGCCCGCCAGAATCTCCCGCCGCCGCCGGATGTGACTGATGTCCTGCGGGTCGTCGTTCGATTCGCTGTCGCGCAGCTCCGTCGTCACCCCCTCGATGCTCGTCACCTCGGCCATCCGCTTCATGAACAGGAGCGCCGCGGCGACGACGCCGACCTGCACGGCCACGGTCAAATCGATGAAGATCGTCAACGCGAAAGTGACGATGAGGATGAAGATGTCGCTCTTCGGCGCGCGCAGCAGGCCGGCGAACGAGCGCCATTCGCTCATGTGATACGAGACCACCACCAGAATCGCGGCGAGTGCTGCCAGCGGTACCTTGGCCGCCCATCGACCGGCGAATAAGAGGATCAGCAGAAGCGTGATCGCGTGCGCCATCCCGGCGAGCGGCGTGCGTCCGCCGCTGCGGATGTTCGTCGCGGTTCGCGCAATCGCGCCGGTCGCGGGAATGCCGCCGAAGATCGGCGCGGCGATGTTCGCCACTCCCTGCGCGATCAGCTCCATGTTGGACTTGTGACGCGTGCCGATCATGCCGTCCGCGACCACCGCCGAAAGTAGCGACTCGATCGCAGCGAGCAGCGCCACAGTGATCGCGGGCGAGACCAGCTCGCGCATGTTCTGCCACGGAATGGCGGGCAAGTGCGGGCGCGGGAGCGCGCTGGGCATCGCGCCGAAGCGCGAACCGATCGTCTCCACCGGCAGATCGAGAAGCTGCACCGCCAGCGTCGCGACGATCATCGCCACGAACGGTCCGGGAATCGCTCGCGAAATCTTCGGCCAGACGATCAGAACGACGAGCGTGCCGACGCCTACTGCGACGGCGGACCAGTTGATCGTCGCGATGGCATCGCGGTACGCGACCCACTTGAGCAAAAAGTCCGGCGGGATCGCGCCCATGCGCAGACCGAGAAAATCCTTCACCTGGCTGGAGAAGATGATCACGGCGATGCCGGCGGTGAAGCCCGTCACGACTGGATAGGGGATGAACTTGATCAACGCGCCCATGCGGGCGAGGCCGAGGACGATGAGGATTGCGCCGGCCATGACTGTGCAGAGCACCAGCCCTTCGTAGCCGTACTTGGTGATGATGCCGTAGACGATCACCACGAACGCGCCGGTCGGACCGCCGATTTGCACACGGGAGCCGCCGAGGGCGGAGATGAGGAAGCCGGCGATGATGGCGGTGTAGAGGCCTCGTTCCGGAGGGACTCCCGAGGCGATGGCGAATGCGAGCGCCAACGGGAGTGCGACGACGCCGACCACGAGCCCTGCGATGAGATCGCGCGTGAGCGACTCGCGGCTGTAGCCCTCGCGCAGGCACACGATCGACTTTGGAACGAACACAACCGAGGATTCTCGCACGCGCACTGGTCGGGCTGACGATCGGGGGTGTTGCAAGTCGTGCGGGTGATGAACATCACCACGTCGCGTGCGGAACGCCACGCCGCGCGGTCTGTCTGATGATCAGGATTGCAGCGAGAGCAGCGATGAGCGGGACCCCCTCCATTCCTCAGACGACGGCGCGGCCGAGGCGGCGATTTTTCGCGGGCCTCGCTGCGCTCGTCGTGTTGGGAGTGCTGTTCGTCGTGCCGGTGTGCGCGGCGATGATGCTCTGCTCGATGCCGTGCTGCCATCGGGACAAAAGTGCTGCGTTGGTTGCCAGCGCCATGGCTGGATGCGCGACTGAGTGCGCCGTCGCCTCCGATGAAGCGAAGCCCGTCACCATCGCGACGGTGGCGCCGGACAGCGCCACGCCTCGCGTTTCGCCGGCCGTCGTGACTATTGTCGTGACGCAACAAGCATCACGTTCGTTCGCGCCCGCCGAACGCGATACGGGCCCGTCGCATCGCGGCGCGGACGCGTCGCTGCAGGTCCTCAACTCCGTCTTCCGCATCTGATCCGCGGTCTCCCTGCTCCTTCCACCGGACGCGCAACTGCGTCCTTTGAGGAGACTGCACGGTGTTCCCACGGACTCATTTCCTTTGCGCCTGCCTCGCGTTGGTGACTCTCACCGCGGCGGCGCAGGCGAGCGTCACGCGCGCGGCACTGCGCGACCCGCAGCTCGAAGCGCTCGTCGCGGAAGCGTTGGCGAACGCGCCCGAAACGGTTGCGGCGCAGGCGAGTGTCGAAGCGGCGCGCCGCCGCATCGTGCCGGCGCGCACGCTCGCCGACCCGTTCCTTTCCGTCACGTACCAGAACGACGGCCGCAACATTTCGTTCGGCTCGCAGCAAGGAAGCTTCCTCGGCGTCATGGCCAGCCAGTCCATTCCGTGGCGCGGCAAGCTGCGCCTGGCCGGCGACATCGCGGCGAGCGAGGCGAGAGAGATCGAGCACGGAACGCTCGACCGCACTGCGCTCACGCTCGAAGCGCGCGTGCGCAACGCGTGGTACGACCTCGTGCTCGCGCGTGCGATCGACCGCATCCTCGAAGATCGCCGCAACGCCGCGACGCAGATCGAAGCGTCGGTGCGCGAGCGCTACGCAGCGGGCTTGGCGGTGCAGCAGGACGTGCTGCGCGCACAAGTGGACCTGGCGCGGCTCGACGAGCAGCAAGCAATGCAGGCGGCGATCATCGCGAGCCGCAACGCGGAGCTGAACCGTCTCGCCGGCGCGCCGCAGGATCGCGAGATTGCCACGCCGGACGCGCTTCCCGACGACGCCACGCTGCCGGCGTTGGCGGAGTTGATCGCGGCGGCGGCCGCACGCAGTCCGGAGCTGGCTGCATCGCGTCAGGCGATCGAGACGGGAAAGATCCGCGTCGAGCTGGCGAAGAAGAACTTCCTGCCGGACTTTAACGTGAACGCCGGCTCGATGGACCGCGGCAACTTCGCGATGGGTCCGATGTGGCAGGCGGGCGTGGGCGTCTCGCTGCCGGTGTGGATCGAGCGCCGGCAACAGAATCAGCTCGCCGAAGCGCAGGCCATGGTCCGCGGACGGACGGCCGAAAGCGACGCGATGGTGCGCGATCTCGAGCTGCGGTCGCGCGAGCGCATCGCGCAACTCGACGCGGCGCTCCGCATCGCGTCGCTCTATCGCGACAAGATCCTGCCGCTCGACGACGTGTCGCTCGAATCGGCGCTCGCGAGTTACCAGGCCGGCAAGGTTCCGTTCCTCACCGTCATCGATGCGCTGAACACGCTCTACAGCGATCGCGCGATCTACGCGGCGCGTCTCGCGGAGAGCGCGAAATGGCGCGTGGCGATCGATGAAGCGAGTCTCCAGTCCTCCGCGGCCACAAACATGAGGTGATCACGATGAAAACGAAACTTCCCTGGATTCTCACGATCGTCCTCGCGATCTCGCTCGTCGTGGTCGTGTTCGCGCGCAACAACGCTCCTCACGCTGCGCACGAGCAGGCTCCGAAGAAGATCCTTTATTGGGTCGATCCGATGCACCCGGCCTACAAGTCCAACAAGCCGGGAACAGCGCCGGACTGCGGCATGGACCTCGTGCCGGTGTACGAAAACGAAGGTGACGCCGCGGCGGCGCAGACGGACGTGCAGGGCTACTCGAACGTCAAGCTGACGACCGCACGGCAACAGCTCATCGGCGTGCAGACCGGCCTTGCCGAAATGCGATCGATCGGCCGCACGGTGCGTACGGTCGGACGCGTAGCCATCGACGAAACGCGCCTGCGCAAAGTCATCACGAAATTCGACGGCTACATCGAAAAGCTCTACGTCGATTTCACTGGCAAGGAAGTGCGCCGCGGACAGCCGCTCTTCTCGGTCTACAGCCCCGAGCTGCTGGCGACGCAGCAGGAGTATCTGCTCGCCGTCAAAGCCGCGAAGCAGTCGCCGCCCCTCCTCGAAGCCGCGCAACGCCGCCTGCAGCTGTGGGACATCAGCGCGGCCGACATCCGCCGTCTCGAGCAGACCGGCGAAGCGCGCAAATCGCTCGTCATTGCCTCGCCGGCG
>DASSMK010000267.1:0-6945 GCA_035688915.1 Thermoanaerobaculia bacterium | reverse complement strand
GCGATCGCGCGTCCAATCTTCGCTGTAAACGGCACGCTCCGCGCCGTGCGCCTCATTGTTTCTGCGTTCGACGATTTCATTGAAACGCTGCGCGGGATCGGACTGATACCAGGAACCGATTTCCGGAAAGAACGGCGGCGGGTCGGTCCGTTGTGAAATGTGGCCGACGAGTTCCCTGACCAAGCGATTCCATGTGCCGTCGGCGACCTTGTTCAACGTGGCCAGCGTGGCGTCAATCTCTTCCGATTTGGGTCCGCGGAGATAGTCGGGAAGCAGCAGGGCCACTAACGTTCGAAGCAGAATCTCCGCGCTGGCGGTGAGGAGAGGAATCCGGTCAGAGTCCGACTTTGCGAGGGTGACCCGCTGCCACGCCGAGGCAATCGGGTACGGCAGCCGGCGCCGCGCGGATTCGTAATTCAGAGGGGCGGAGTCAGGAGTGCGCGGGCTCATCGGGAATCTCCATGAACTGGCGGATCGTGCTGGGTAAGTACGCGCCGGTGAGACGCCCTTCCGCCTCGCGGCGCGCCAGAAGCTCCTTCGCTTCCAGCAATTCCTCACGCCGAAGCGCGACCGTCTCAGCCATACGTGCGACGAGATCCGGCGACTGTGTGAGCGCCACGCCCATCGCATTCGCACTGACGCGAAGGAGCTCACTGTCCTCTTCGGCACGCACAGTCGCCCAGCGAGCCTGCCCAGTCAGCAGGCTCATCTCGCCGAAGAGATCGCCGGCGACCAGCTCTGCGAACCGCGTCTCCGCGTCGCCGTCGGCGACGTGAACGCTGAGGCGTCCACTGCGAACGATAAAGCACGAGTCCCCGGGATCGCCCTGCATCACCACGCGCTCGCCGGCGGCCCAAACCTCTATCTCCGCGTGTTTCGCGATTTCGTTGCGAATGTTTTCCGGGAGCAGGTCAAAGAGCGGGCTTACGCCCAGCGTGCTTGCCGCCGCGGCGCGCACCTCGTCACTCTCCGTGTGTTGCGTCACGCCGACCGCATTCGCGCGGCTCATCCGATACCAGAGCAGGGTAAGGGCCGCTGACCGGACCGCGGCCGCGTCGGCGGCGTCCGTGAGGGTGAATTCAATCTCATAGTCGACCGCGGTGACGCCGAGCCTCACCGTACGGCATGTCGGCGGCGGAACGGCCGCGACCCCGGCGACATCCACGATGGTCTCGAGCGCGAGCGTGTGAATGCGGTGAGGGAGAACATCGGCGCTTGCCTCCAGCCGGACCGACATAAAGCGGACGGAGGTCGAGTCTGAAGGTCGCGAGATCGCAAGAGCGACGAGGGCCGTGACCGCCGCTCCCAACACGCCGGCGACGACCAGACCGGTCGAGAGCGAATCGATCTGGCGCGCGGTTGCCGCCGAGGTGATAGTAACCAGAGCGCCGCCCAGCGCCGCCAAAAGAAGCGGCGCGACATGTCGACCGCGCGAACGAATGGCATTCATGTGCGGACGTCCACCTTCCTGAAATATGGATTGCGACAAGTCTAATCAGTCGCCGATGCGGTGTCCAGCGGGTTCTGAGGCTACGGGTGCAACCTGCTTCAGCACGCGAAGATGCGTCAATCAGTGAAGACGCCGCCGTATAAATCATTCGGCCGACCGCCACGCTCACCTGCGACCCCCCACTTTTTTCGGAGGAATGTGTCAATGCCGTCAGGGGCGGCCGGTGGTAGCGCGCCAGTCCGGAAGTTTGCCTTCCGGCCGGCAATGCGTTCGCTTGCGGAACGCCATCGTTGGGTCTCACAAAGAATCTGAGGAGGAATCCGTGCAAACCTACCGGGGTCGCATCGCGATAGGCGTGTTTGTGGTTGTCGCATGTTGGTCTGTGGCTGCGCAGGAAGGGCCGCGTAAGACCGAGTGCCGTCAATGGGACGAGGCGTATCTGACGCTCTTCGAGACATTCATCGCGATCGCGTTTGCTTCCTCGACCGCGCTGGCGCTCTCGACCGGACTCCTTGGCCGCAGGTACTGGTGGGCCGCATCGCCGGCACGGCGGACGTGCATCTCAACCGTGGGTACATTTGGTACCGTCGCGTTCTCGCTCGAGGCGTGGCCACGACTGATCGGATTCGGATCGGTGTGGTTCAGCGGGATCGGGCCACAATATTTCGATTGCCAAGAGCGCGCGTTCAATGCAACTGGCCTGTTCGACGGCGTGATCGGCGCAAACGTCCCCGCTCTCGCTCAATGGCCCGCGATCACCGCCATTCTGCTCGCGTCGGCGCTCGCAGGAGGAACGCTCGCATTCGTCGCCGGACGGCTGATCGTGAAATTCAGCGGGCTCGCCGCGAAGGCGAAGGCGGGCGCGCTATGAATAAGATCGTTTGTCTCGGCGGCACCGGACAAATGCTGCTGCATTATTACCTTCAGCTATATCTGATCGGCGCGGTCGAAACGCCATTCGAAGCCGTCGTCATCGACACGGACGAGATCATCCCGAGCATCGGGGAGATGAGCGCGTTCTTTGATCGCCTATCGTCGAATGGCACCCAGGTCCCTTCCATTCGAACGATACAAGTCGGCGCGGACGGCGCCGCGGCATCTGCATACGAGTTGCTGACCGCCATCCACCGCGAGCAGGCGCCGCCTCTTGTACCGGCGCAGGCGTTCTTTGATACCGACACACTCGAGCAGGACCTCACAAACGGCCTGTTCGCGCGTCCCGCTCTGTCGGCCGTCGTCTCGTTCGATGAATTGGACGTAAGCGTCATCACGCCCGAACCGGCTTCCACCGTCGTCGTCGCGGGCTCGATCATCGGCGGCACTGGCGGAGGCCTGATCGAGCCGGTCATCAATCTCATCCACCGGCTGCTGGAGGCGAACCGCATCACTGCAGCCGTCCGCGCCGTACTGTTCGGCGAGTACTTCCAGCCCGATCATGGGCGCGGAATCGATTTACGCCGCCTGCAGTCCAATCAATTATTCGTTCTGCGCACCGCCAAGGAGGCGCTTCAGGAACTCCACAGTTTCGCGATCATCGGCGGTCCTCAGTCGCCAAAGATTGCCAACCTGCCAGACAAAAACGCGCCGAACATCGTCTGGCCGGACGATGAAGCCGCTCCGTTCTGGCAGGGCGTACAGGCGCTCCATCACCTGCTCACCGATCAGATCCGGCCGCGAAATACAGATTTCCGCCGGCGCGAAGTGACGGCTATCCCGAACGGGCTGAACTTGAAACACTGCCAGCAGCGCCTCAGCAACGCTTTACACGTGGAGGAGACGCTGATCAACCGCGAGGTCGTCTCGCGAATGGCCGCCGAGCCATGGCTGCGGTACATCTGGGGGAGCGGCGTCACGGACCTCGTCTGCCATTACTGGCGGATCGCTGCCAAGGTCGCAGGTGAATGGGATCGCGTCACAGACTTCCCCGCTCTTCTGCAGAACGCGCTCGAAACCACGTGGCGGGGAGGCGGCAGCACCAAGGGACGCGGCTTATCGACGGTTTTTCCGACCGTGGCTGCACGTCACACTGTGCGGCCCCGAACGTTCCGACGCCTGCAGTGGCCCGTGCACGACCACGGTGCGCAATGGGACCGGTCTCTCTTTGACAGCGCCTCCACGGCTGCGGCGCGTTGCGCCGCGGAGGTGTCGTTCCACGCATTGAGGAAAGGCAACTGATCATGGGCAAATACGAAGAGATCGTCGATAGCGCGTGGACCGATTCGGAGTTGTATGCGGAGTCGGTCCCTCACCTGTTGCACCAGGACCTGACGTATCTCTGGGTTCTCGAAAAAGACGTTCGCCAGAGACCAGCATCGTGGCAGGCACGAATGGAGGCATGGAAATATCTCATCAGCCTCTTCTTCATCGGTGAGCTCGAGCCGTTCGCCGTGACGTTCAACGAACAGCCTTTGCTTGAATACACACGTGCGTATGGCCTGGACAAGGTGACGTTTCTACGGCTTCCGCGGAACGGCGACGCACTGCGTGGTTCTCTGCCGGAGGTCGTGGGCGTCCTCAGCACCACGGTCGGCGTCCGCCCGCTGCCGGATTTCAAGCAGGAGTGGCTGCCCGCCCTTCGCGCCATCTACGAGCAGAAAGCGCGTCCTGAGGATCTTGGGCATTTCGTCGAGATGGCCATCTCGCAGCTGACGAGTCGCGCGAACGAAGAATACGCCAGCCGCTTTGCAAACATCCTCCGCCGCGAGCTCGGGGGCACGACGTCGTCGAATCCTCCGTCCGGCGCCGCGGTCACACTCCCGCTGCTTCGAAAGCTCGGATGGGTTCAGAGGAGCACGACGCCGCCCGCCGAGGCGCTGCGGATGGTGGGTGCAATCGCATTGCTCGTTCGCACCCAGGAGCCCGTCCGGCGTACGTACGTCCCCCGCTGTCGCGAGTGCAATTGGCTATTGACGCGGACGCAACACGAGCCGGCCGTCGCCGTCACGTCAAACAATTTCGAGATCGCATGCACGAATGCTGCGTGCGGCGCATTGAACGTCATCGAGCTCGAGCGATTCCTCATCTGGTTGCGCGACGCGAACCGGGCGGTGATGTGGGAACAGGAATCAGAGTTCATCTCGACGACGATGGAACTGCCGCCGCGTCCGAAGATCATCGGATCGGAAGTGGAGTTCGCATGGAACGTCACGTTCGTGGTCCAGGGCGATCCGAATCGCCGCTTTCTCAGGCTGCAGTTTCCCGCGAGAACGCTCACGGTCGAGAAATTGAGCGCCACGTTCTTCCCGAAAGTGCTGGTCATCGGAAGCCTCGACGCTTTCCGCGGCTGCCCGGTCCGGCTCGAATGGAGTGACGCGGTCGACCTGACGAACGTGCAGATCCGCGCACTCGCTGAGCCTCCCCTCATCGACATCGAAGGGATTCGCGTGCACGGCTGGCCCATTCCGATCGACCGGCGGCCGCGCCGCTTCAGCATCGTGAACGAACCGTCGCTATCGCTCGGCCTTTATCCCGACCCGGCCGCCGTCGGCGCTCAGTGGAAATGGTTTCGCACGTTTCTCGATGGAATCGCGCAGGCGCCTTATCGGCTGAATGCGGCTGGCGGCACGATGCTGACACAAACGACCTCGAATTCGACAGCGGGAGTTCCGGCTGCGATTTCGGTGACGTCTGCAAGCGATCCGAATCTCGGCGTTACGTATTTTCCGCGACCCACGACCGCAACGCGCCCGTCCGAGCAACCGAAGCTCGCGGTTGATTTCGGGACTACGAACACGATCGTCTATTACAAGGCGTCGAACCACGCCATCAATGACGATCCGGAGCCACGCACGCACGCGCTCTACCCAGCGCAGACACTCCAAGTGGTGCATTGGCTCGGCCGCGGTACCGCGCCCGCGTCGGAAGTGGCGGTGGGCGGATTCCTGCCGCCGCTGAATTACCGCGAGCAGGCGACCGACCGGGCGATCATACCGTCAGCGCTCTGGAAGCTACAGGAGGACGGTCATGTAATCCGCTGGAACGCTGCCGCCCCCGCGCCGGGATCAGCATTGTTCCGTTTCAAGTGGGATCCCGAGGACATGGCCGCGCGGGGGTTTCAGGCAGAACGGAAGGCGTACTTCCTCGAATTGCTGTTCCTGTTCCTACCGGTCATCGCTCGGCGAACCGCACCGATCGCATCGATCACTCTCGGCCTGTCGTTCCCACTTGCGTTCGACCGTGGGCAGCGCGACAAGTTCGTGAGCCTTCATACAGACGTGCGCCGACAACTGCGAGAGCTCACCGGCGTCGACATCATCGACACGTGCTCGATCAACGAATCGGCGGCGTGCATCGCGGCCTTCGGCGTCTTCCGGCCCAATGAGACCTTCCTCGTCGCCGACATGGGCGGTGGCACGATGGATGTGGCGCTCTTCACATTCGCGGCGGGCGACAACGCACCGAACATTCATCAGATCGGGTCGTTGAAGTTCGCCGGCGAGGCGTTCGTTAGCGCAATGGCGCAACAGCAGCCGTCGACAGACCGTGCGGAACACGAAAGCATCGCCGCAATTCACGATGCGATCAACGAAGACCGCAGTCACATCACCTTCGCCGAGATGAACGGCACGCAGCCGCTGCTGAAGCGGTTTACGACCTACGCGTTCGAATTTCTGCGCACGATGATCGCCGCGGTTCGGACGAAGGAAGGCATGAGCGCAACGCCGATCCGCCTGCTGCTCGTCGGGAACGGCTGGCATCTCGTGTCGGCATTCAGCGCGCGGCGGACGCGGGATGGCGATGACCGCGTCTTCAGCGATGCCTACCGCCACCTCGTGAATCTACTGGGCGAACCGAATGTCGAATTGTTCACGGAAGGGCTGGCGATGTCGCACGAATCGAAGCACCTCGTGGCCATCGGCGCGCTTAAAAACACCACGCGGCTCCAAAGACGCGAGCTGGCCCGTGACCCGGAATACGGGATGATGCCGGCCGGCCGATCGCTTCAGCTGTCGACGGTGAACCTTCAGTGGAGCGATCTGGTGGGCGGTGGTGTCGACATCCCCGCAAATCTGCGGAACGCGGAGAACGACATTGATTTCAATCTGATGACGATGGCGCCGCTGCGCGATCCGTGGCGCCAGCGTCTTTTCGAGAGCTTCGGAATTGCGAGCGAAGAAAAAATCCCGTATCCCGCCCCGGAGCGCCTCCGTGAGCAGATCCAGCATTCAATTCTCGGCGAGCCGCCGAAGCTCGAGCGAGGCCCGCTGCAGCTCATCCTCGAGAATCACTGGACACGGACGCTGTCGGGCCGAGGCCGGTCGTGAAACGCAGAACTCTTGTCGTCGCCACATTTCTGATTCTCTGCTGCGTGGGTTGTCGTCGCAGTCACAAAGAAGTCGAGCAGACTGACCGAAGCAATTGGCTGACTCCCGGCGGCGATAGCAGCGGCAACACTGTGTTCTCGGAGGAAGCGGTACGCGAGTGCGTCAAGCCCACCATTCGCAGGCGCAGTGGGCGCGTGCGCGTGTTGGTCGATGCGTCGGGATCGATCGTTG
>DASSMK010000266.1:0-10020 GCA_035688915.1 Thermoanaerobaculia bacterium | reverse complement strand
GGGCGCCTCGCCCGCCGGAATGTCGCGAAGAACGGCGGGCGAGGGCGCCCGCCGCTCCAACGGGATGGAAGAGTTATGCGAGTGTCGGCGTGAGCTTCTCGACCTTGAAGGCCTCGATCACGTCGCCGACTTTGATGTCCTGGAAGCGCTCGATGCCGATGCCGCACTCGAAGCCCTGGCGCACTTCCGAAACGTCGTTCTTGAAGTGGCGCAGCGAGCCGATCTTGCCTTCGAGGATGACGCGGTTGTCGCGCAGCAGGCGGACGCTCGCGGTGCGCGGGATGATGCCGTCGGTGACCATGCAGCCGGCGATGACGCCGATCTTCGGCACCTTGAACGTATCGCGAACTTCCGCGCGGCCCTGGTAGACCTCCTGGAACTTCGGATCGAGCAGACCCGTCATGGCAGCCTTCATCTCATCGACGAGGTTGTAGATGACGGTGTACATGCGGATGTCAACGCCTTCCTTCTCCGCCAGCTCCTGCGCGTTGCGCTCAGGGCGGACGTTGAAGCCCACCACGATCGCATCCGACGCGGTGGCCAGAAGGATGTCGTTCGTCGAGATCGCGCCCACCGACGAGTGGATCACGCTCACCTTGACCTCGGAGGTCGTCAGCTTGCGCAGCGTTTCGTTGAGCACTTCGACGGAGCCCTGCACGTCGGCCTTGACGATCAGGTTCAGCTCCTTCGTGCCGCCCTGCTGCATGCGCTGGAAGAGCTGATCGAGCGACATGCGGCCGGCCTTCTGGTGCTGCACTTCGCGCGCTTTTTCCTGGCGCATCTGGCCGATCATGCGCGCCTGCGTATCGTCGTCGACGACGGAGAGGCTGTCGCCGGCGTTCGGCACATCTTCGAAGCCGGTCAGCTGCACCGGAGTGGCCGGACCGGCTTCCTTGATGCGCTGGCCGCGCTCGTCGCTCATCGCGCGCACGCGTCCGTAGGTGGAGCCGGAGAAGAACGGATCGCCTATCTTCAGCGTGCCGTCCTGCACCAGCACCGTGGCCACGATGCCGCGGCCGACTTCCTTACGCGCTTCGAGCACGACACCGCGCGCGGCTGCTTCCGGATTCGCCTTCGCGTCGAGCATGTCGGCGGTGAGGAGAATCATGTCGAGCAGTTCGTCGATGCCCTGCTTCTTCACGGCTGAGACTTCGACCGAGACGACGTCGCCGCCCCACTGCTCGACGAGGACGTTCGCATCGGCGAGCTCGCGGCGGACGCGCTCGATGTTCGCGTTCGGCTTATCGATCTTGTTGATGGCCACGATCATGGGCACTTTGGCGGCGCGCGCGTGATCGATGGCTTCCTTGGTCTGCGGCATGACGCCGTCGTCGGCGGCGACTACGAGGACGACGATGTCCGTCACCTTCGCGCCGCGTGCACGCATCATCGTGAACGCTTCGTGGCCCGGCGTATCGAGGAACACGATCTTCCGGCCGCGCTTCTCGACGTGATACGCGCCGATGTGCTGAGTGATGCCGCCCGCTTCACCGGCCGCGACGTTCTCGTTGCGGATGGCGTCGAGCAGCGAGGTCTTGCCGTGGTCGACGTGACCCATGACGGTGATGACCGGACCGCGCGGCACGGTGCCGCCGGTGCTTTCGTTGCGCTCCAGCGCTTCCATCTCGACCGCTTCTTCGAAGGAGACGATCTCGGCGTCGATGTTCAGCTCGCGGCTCACTTCGAGCGCGAGCTCGGCGCCGAGGGGCTGGTTGATCGAGACCATGAGGCCCTTCTTCATGAAGAGGTGCTTCATGAGATCGCTCGCTTTGACGTCGAGCTTCTCGGCCAGCTCCTTCACCGTCACGCCTTCCGTGAGCGCGACCTTGCCGGTGGGGCGCTTGAACTCCAGCACCTTCGCGGTGGGCGCGGCCTGCTTGCGTGCGTCGCGGCGCGACGAGACTTTCTTCGGCTCGTCCTCGCCCTCGGCCGGGATGTCGGGACCGATGTCGTCGGCGATGATCTGCGTGCCGGAGAACGGCCCTTTGGTCAGCAGTTCCTGATCGAACTCACCGCTGCGCACGGTCTTGGTGCCGCGCTTCGGACCTTTTTTCTTATCGCGACTCTCATCGACCGGCTCGTCTTCTTTGCGGCGGCGGACGATGTTCGGCCCGGGGCCGAGAGGCGCAGGAGTGTTGAGGGGACCGCGGCCGGGACCGACCGGGCGCATGCCCATGCCGGGACGCTGGCCGCCCGGACCACCGGGGCGAGGACCGCCGGGACCGGAGGGGCGATTGCCCATGCCGGGACCGCCGGGACCGCGCATCTGCTGGCCGGGGCCGGAAGGACGCTGGCCGCCCGGGCCGCTCGGGCGCGGACCGCCGGGACCACCCTGGCCCATCGGACGGCTATCCATCCCCGCACGAGGTGCGGAAGGACGCATCGGCTGCTGGACGGGCGTCTGGTTCGCGTAATTCGGACGCGGACCCTGCGGCATGCGAGCGCGCGGACCGGTGGGACCGGCCGGGCGGCGCAAGTCGCCGTGTTGCTGCGAGGGAGCCGCGGCCGGCGCGTGCTGCTGCGGCGGAGCGGGAGCGGCGGGCTGGTGCGGCGCGGCAGGCGCCTCGTTCGCGGGAGCGGCGGCCATCGGGACGGCAGGCGCTTCATGCGCCGGCTCGGATGCGCGCGGCTTCTCGCTGCGCGACGGCTTCTCCACCGGAGCCGGAGCTTCTTTCGCGGCGCGTTCTTCCGCCTCGACGGCCTCCACGAACTCCGGAATGATCACGGTAGGCTGCGCCGGAGCCGCGGCTGCCGGCTCTTCCTTCGGAGCTTCCTTCTTCGCGCGCACCGGCGGCTGCACGATGGGGCGCGGCGGACGAACCGCTTCCTTCTTCTTTTCGATCTGCGGTTTGTCCTCGCGCATGATGACGCTGCGCGTCCGCGCCACCAGTTTCTTGCCGGTGATCAACGCCTGGATCACTTCCGGCTCGAGAACCTGGTTCGCGTCGCTGACTTCAGCGCCGAGCGACTGGAGACGGAAGATCATGTCCTTGTCGGACATGCCCATCTTCTTCGCGATGTCGCTCACTTTGATTTTTGCTGCCGCCATTCAATCTCCCTCTGGGCTTTACCGTTCTTCTACCGCTTCTTCACATGGTCGCGTCTTCCCGAGTGATGGTGGCCATCACTCGACCGAAGAGGTCTCGGCTTCTTCTTCGGTGTCGTTCGCGCTTTCGGCGTCGTCGCCGCCTTCGTCTTCCGACTCTTCGTCGTCAGCCGAGGCGTCGTCGTCTTCGCTGTCGTCGTCGCTGGCCTCTTCGTCGTCCTCATCGAACGACTCCGGGCTCTCCTCGACCTGCTCGTGCTTGCGCGCGAGGTCGATGATCTTCTGCGCCGACTCGTCGTCGACGCCGTCGATGGCCGTCAGATCGTCGACGCTCGAATTGATGATCGAGTCGAGATCGTCGTAACCGGCCGCTTCGAGCTTGTCCGCCCATTCCTCGGGCATGTTCTCGATGTCGTGGACATTCGTGGCGGCGCGCGACTCGGCCATCGCTTCCTGCAGCATCGCGGAAAGCGCGTCGGCCACTTCGCCCTTCACTTCGTCTTCCGACTTGATGTCGATCTTCGCGCCGATCAGCTCCGCCGCCAGACGCACGTTCAGGCCGCGCTTGCCGATGGCGAGCGAGAGCTGATCGTTGTCGACGATGACGTCGAGGTGAGGGCGGTGCGCCATCTCGTCGCTGGTGACCGAGACGCGTGTGATCTTCGCGGGGGCGAGCGCGTTCTGCGCGTAATTGACGATGTCTTCGTGCCAGGGAATGATGTCGATCTTTTCGCCGCGCAGCTCGCGGATGATGGACTGCACACGCGAGCCCTTCATGCCGACGCAGGCGCCGACCGGATCGACGTCACGCTCGCGCGACATCACGGCGATCTTGGCGCGCTCGCCCGGCTCGCGGACGGCGCCCTTGATGACCACCGTGCCGTCGTAGATCTCCGGCACTTCCATCTCGAAGAGCTTGATGAGCAGCTTCGAATCGGTGCGCGAGAGGACGACCTGCGGTCCCTTCGGCTGCGTGTGCACGTCGACCACCACCGCCTTGATGCGATCGCCCTGCGAGTAGCGCTCCGCGCGCGACTGCTGGTTGCGCGGGATGATCCCCTCGGTCTTGCCGTTGAGATCGATGATCATGTCGCCGCGCTCGAAACGCTTCACGTAGCCGTTTTCGAGCTCGCCGATCTTGTCCTTGAATTCGTTGTAGACCTTCTCGCGCTCGGCCTCGCGGACCTTTTGATAGAGGACCTGCTTCGCGGACTGCGCGGCGATGCGGCCGAGCTCCGCCGGAGGCGTGGTGAGCGGGATCTTCACTTCGTCGCCCTGCTCGACCTCGGAGTCGATCTTCTGCGCCTCGTACGTGCGGATCTGCGTGTTCGGATCCTTCACGACGTCGACGACTTCCTTGCTGATGTAGTCGAGGCGGATGGTGCTGCCGGTCTGCGCCGAGGGCTCCACTTTGCGGGCCTGGTCGAGCGTCCACTGGGCCTGCGGATCTTCGATCTGATCCTCGTTTTCGACGATCTCCTTGACGGCGAAGATCTGCACGCCGCCGCCGGAACGGTCCAGCACCGCGTCCAGAGGCTCGCGGGTCTTGTAGTACTTGCGCGCTGCAGTGGCCAGCGCATCTTCGAGCGCCTTGTATACGCGATCGACGTCGATCGACTTCTCGTATGCGAGCGCTTTGATGTCTTTGTCGTTGAACATTGCTCGTTGATCCTTCGACTCTACGATCCGACGCTCGGGCGTCAAATCTCCACTTCCAGGCGTGTTTCCTTGATGTCAGAGAGAGGGACTTCGTAATCGGCGTCCTTCTTCATGACCGGGTCGGTGACGACGATGCGCTGACCGTCGTACTCTTTGAGGCGGCCGACGATGACATGCAGACCACGAATCGCTTTCGAGGTCTTCACGCGCACCAGACGGCCGATGAACTTCTCGTAATCAGACGGCTTGTAAAACTTGCGATCGAGACCGGGCGATGACACCTGCAGCTCATACTCGGCCGGAATCGGATCCTCGACATCGAGGTAGGTCGAAACCTGCGTGGAGATCAGCTGGCAGTCGTCGATGTTGACGCCGCCCTCTTTATCGATGTCGATGCGAAGCAGAAATTCACGTCCCTGACGGCGATACTCGACATGGACGAGCTCCAGCCCTTCGGATTCGACAATCCGCTGGATCTGCTGCTCCACCTGTTCGGGTAGTCCGTTCATAGCTCCCATCAACAAAAAAAGCGGCCGATCGGCCGCTTTCGAAAAGGTCCTGCTCGAAAGCCGTCGAATATTAGCACACCACGACAGGCCGAACAACGCGCGGCGGTGAGGGCGGATTCCGACGGGAAAGCTGTTCAGCTATTGAGCGATCGAGCTGCTGAGCTCGCGCCGCGCGCTCGCGCTTTTCGGCCCTGAAACTGGCTAAACGCGGCGTCGCGCACAACAAGCTCTGATAGCTCGACAGCTCAGTAGCTCAAACGCTCTGATCCGGATGCCTCTCCTCGAACATCCTCCGTCCTGCCACCACCGCCTCTTTCGGCAGCTCGACCGGCGCGCCGAGTTGCAGGGCCTGCACGTAAACGCGCGCGGCGGCTTCCATGGCGATGGCGACGTGCAGCGCCTGGTCGAGAGAGTTGCCCACACAGACGTTGCCGTGGTTGGCGAGCATCACGCCCATGCGGTCGCCGAGCTTGCGCACCACGTTCAGGCCGACGGCGTCGGTGCCGGTGAAGGCGTAGTCCGCGACTTCGACTTCGCCGCCGAGGTGGATGAGCATTTCGTCGATGACGGGAGGGAGGGGGCGGTGGAGGATGGAGAGCGTGGTGACGTACGGCGCGTGCGTGTGCACGATGGCGGCGACGCGCGGCACGGAGCGGTAGACGGCCAGGTGCATCGGCAGTTCGTACGAAGCGGCGAGCTTTGAGTCGACCAGCTCGCCGGTGGTGAGATCGACGATGGCGATCTCGCCTGCGCTGAGACGCTCATATGGAATCGCACTGGGCGTGATGGCGATGTGCCGTTCATCGGCGCGGCGGCTGACGTTGCCGGATGATCCGGCCACGAGACCTGCTTCCCACATCTTGCGCGCGTGCAGCCAGACGTCTTTGCGGGCTTCTTCGAACATGCGCCGGAATCTAGCACGGGCACTCGCGGACGATGCGCGCGGCGTCTGCCAGAATGCGCGCGTGCATCTGCTGCAGCTCTTCGACCTCTCGCTGATCGCGCGCGCCAACGAGCCGGCGCTGGAGTGGCAGGGGACGACGTACACGTTCGGCGAGCTGGAGACGCGGAGCAACCGCGTGGCGCATGCGCTGCGTGCGCGCGGGTTCGTCAAAGGCGATCGCCTCTGCGTCTACCTCGCAAATCGCGTCGAGCTGATCGATCTCTTTCTGGCGTGCGTGAAGCTCGGCGTGATCTTCGTGCCGATCAACATTCTTTATCGCGATCGGGAGAGGAAGCACATCCTCGATGACGCGCAGCCGCGCGCGTTGATCGACGCGCAGTCATTGCCTGAGCCACACAACGACGCGACGCGACCGGTCACGGCACTGGATGGCGAAACGCCCGCGGCGATCATCTACACCTCGGGCACGACCGGCGCGTCGAAAGGCGCGATCCTCATGCACAACAACTTTCTGGCGAACGCGGTGAACCTCACCACCTGCTGGCAGATCACCGATCGCGATCGCTTCCTCCTCGCCCTCCCGCTCTTCCACATCCACGCCCTCGGCAACGGCGTGCACACCTGGCTCGCCAGCGGCTGCCGCATGCGCCTCCTGGAACGCTTCGATCACCGCACCGCCATCGACGAGTTTCTCGATTTCCAACCGACGCTCTTCTTCGGCGTGCCGACCGTTTACGTGCGCCTGCTCGAAACGCCGCGCGAAATCGCGCAGACGATTGGCGCGCGCATGCGCCTGTTCGTGTCAGGCTCCGCGCCGCTGCCGGCGCATGGGCTCGAGCAGTTCCGCACGCTCTTCGGGCACACCATCCTGGAGCGCTACGGCATGACCGAGACGTTCATGAACTGCAGCAACCCGTACGCGGGCGAGCGCCGCGCCGGAACGGTCGGGCCACCGTTGCCGGGCATCTCCGTGCGCGTGGAAGACGGCGAGCTGTATGTGAAAGGGCCGAACGTCTGCGCCGGTTACTGGCGTCGCGAAGGGGCGTTCCTCACCGCGGACGGCTGGTTCCGCACCGGCGATCTCGCGTCGATCTCCGACGACGGCTACGTCACGCTGCACGGCCGCCGCAGTGATCTCATCATCAGCGGCGGCTTCAACATCTACCCGCGCGAGATCGAAGAACTGCTGCTCGAACAACGCGGCGTCGCCGAAGCGGCCGTGATCGGCGTGCCGGACGAGGTGAGGGGAGAGGTGCCGGTCGCGTACATCGTGGGCGACGCAGCTGACGAAGATCTCTCGCGCATCTGCCGCGAGCAACTCGCGTCGTTCAAAGTGCCGCGCCGCTTCGTCCGCGTCGACTCCATTCCGCGCACGGCGCTCGGCAAGATCCAGAAGCATCTGCTGCCGCGCTGACGGCCGCGCGGATCGCCGAGAACGTTCGGTGAACACGTGAGCCGCATCACGCGCACGCACGGCACGTCCGTTACCCTCTGCGGCGCTTGCTCACCACCATCCTTCTGACAGCTTTCGTCTGCGGCACGAGCCCCGCGCAAACACAACGCGCGACGGAGCTCGACCGCTTCGTTCACCTGACGCGCCCGCGCATCGAAGCGCAGGAGGCATCCACCACGCGCGTCGTCGATGACGTCATCTACGTCCGCGCCGACGCCGAAACGACACCGTTCGACGATCCGGCCGATCTGGAAGGGATGTCGCTCCGCTTCACGCGCAAAGATGCGGTGACGTTCACCGCCACGCGCGAACCGCTGCAGTACGACGAAGCCACCGGCCCGCTCCTCGGCACATTCGGCCGCGGCGAGATCACCAAGCCGCTCGCGCTGCCGTTCGCCTTCCCGTTCGGCAACGCGCAGTACCACGACGCCTGGATCTCCGTGGCGCGCGGCATCCACTTCAGCGAATCGCCGGCGCTCTTCCAAAACTTCTTCGACGCGCTCGATCTGCTCGCCTCCGACGCGCCGCTCATCTCGCCGCTGTACGACTTTCAGGATTCGATGGGCAGCCGCCCGTCGGTCTTCGTGAAGTCGAGCGCGAGCGCCGTGACGATCACGATGCGCCGCGAGTTTTCCGATCGCATCGACTTCGATCTGCAGGTCACGCTCTTCGCCAGCGGCGACATTCTCTTCGCGTACAAGAAGGTGAGAGGCATCTCGTGGGGCGGTGTCGTGGTGCGCACCGGCGATCCCGCCTGGCGCGCGCAACGCACACTCCTCGGCCAGACCGACGATCCGGCTGACGATCTCGATCCGGCCTACGGCGCGGAACGGCCGATGCTCGACCTTCGCTCCGTCCAAGTCTCGCGCCTCGCCAATTCGTCGCTGCTCGAAGTGCGGCTGCGCACCGCCGGCGCGATCGATGTCAACGTGCTGAAAGATGGCGCGTCGTACACCGTCTACCTCCTCGATTCCGTGAACCGGCTCGAGCTTGTCGCGCAGCGCGGTCACTTTGTCTATCGCGTCACCAACGCCACGGAACGCACCGACACGCCGCTTGCACGCGTGAACGGCAAAGAGATCACGATGCTCGTCGACGAATCGCAGCTCGCGCTGAAAGACGATCGCAACATCTCGATCTGGGCATATTCAAACTCGTTCTCCACCGCCGATTCCGCGACCACCACCTTCAACCTCGGTCCGATCGCGCCGCCGCTCGAAACCGATTTCAGCACGCTGACGTCGATCGAAACTGCGCGGCCGCTCGTCGAGACGTATCACCTGCCCACCGTCAACGTGAACGGTGTCTGGGATCGCATTCACCGCGACCTCGGCCTCCGCGAAGAAGAGATCGACGCGGTGGCGATTTACACGTCGTTCCTCTCCGACATCATCCTCACGCCGTACGGCGCGTGGGCGACCGGCGGCAATCCCGGCGTGGACGGCATCGCGCCGCACGCGAGCACGACGAATCCGCGCACGCCGTCGCTGATGCACATGAACTCACTCGACACCTTCAGCGGCGAATCAGCCACGCGCATCCTGATGCACGAGATGGGGCATCGCTGGCTCTACTACTTTGCGATCGAGGAGAACGGCGCGCCGAGCCGCTCGCTCAATCCCGTCTCGCCGCATCCCGCGCAGTTCGTGCAGACGTCATCCGCATTCGGCAACGACACGTCCGCGATGGGCGGCGGCGCCTTCAGCGACAATCACGACGGCACATTCTCCACGCCGCAATCGCAGCTGCTGATGGGCTTTTCGTGGCACGAGCTCTACCTCATGGGATTGGCGCGCCCCGAAGAAGTGCAGCCGTGGTTCTACCTCCGCAACACGCAGCTCGGCGGCGAATACAACGCGCCGCTCGGCATCACCGTGAACGGCGCGCGCACGGACGTGAGCCTGCAGCAGCTCATCGCTGAAAACGGCCCGCGCAAACCGGGCTTCGACGCGAGCCAGAAAGAGTTCCGCGTCGTGTTCGTCGTGATCGAGCGCGAAGGGCAGCCGGTGACGGATATGCCTGAACTGCGCGCGCCGTTCGAAGCGGCGTTCGCCGCCGCGACCGGCGGACGCGGTTCGATTCGCACGAATGTCTTTCCGGCGAAAACGTCGGGCAAGCGGCGCGCGGTGCATTGACGCCGTGTCATCCCGGGCGTAGCGAGGGACCCGGTTGGGCGGGCGGCGCGCTGAACGAGCCTCAGCGCGCCGCCCACCGCGCCAGGTCCCGCGCTACGCTCGGGATGACAGACAGGCGAGAATGGCGGTCGTGTCCCGGTCGCGCTTTCTGCAACTCGTTCGCATCGCGCTCGCGATCGTGGCCGCGTGGCTCGCGATCGGTGTGATGACGTGGCTGCAGTGCGTCGTGATTCTGCTCGTCGACGGCGTCGACGTCGGCCAGTCGCCCACCGAAACGTTCACCGCCGTTTTCGGGTGGGCGCTCCTCACGCCAT
>DASSMK010000265.1:0-6082 GCA_035688915.1 Thermoanaerobaculia bacterium | reverse complement strand
GCGTCGGTACACTTTGGGGGTGGATTACGACGTGGCGGTGGTGGGCGCAGGGGCGGCGGGCCTGCTGGCGGCGATCTTCGCTGGCCGCAGCGGTGCGCGCACGATCGCCATCGATTCGGCGCCGCGACTCGGCGCGAAGATCCTGATCTCCGGCGGCGGACGCTGCAACATCACACATGACGTGGTGACGCCGGACGATTTCAACGGCAGCCGCAACACGATCGCGAAAGTGCTGCGCTCCTTCACAGTCGAGCAAACCATCGCGTTCTTCGCGGAGCTCGGCGTGACGCTGAAGCGCGAGGAAACGGGCAAGCTGTTCCCAACGAGCGACAAAGCGCGCACCGTGGTCGATGCGCTGCTGCGCGCGTGCGATGACGCTTTGGTGGAGGTGCGGCAGGCGCGGGTGGAGGCGATCGAGCGCGGCTTCGTCCTTTCTTGCGGCGCGGAAACGATTCATGCGAAGTCGGTGATCCTCGCCACCGGCGGCCGCAGCGTCCCCAAAACCGGCAGCGACGGTCACGGCTACACCCTCGCCCGCAACCTCGGCCACACCGTCACCGACACGTTCCCCGCGCTCGTTCCGCTGCTGCTGCCGCAGGGCCACTGGATCACGGAACGGAGCGGCACGAGCGTCGTCGCGGAGCTGGATGTGCGCGCGAGCAGCGGGCGTGTCCTGCATCGCGCGCGCGGCTCCATGCTGTTCACGCACTTTGGGATCAGCGGTCCCGCGGTGCTCGACATCTCACGGCATTGGATCGCGGAGCGCGGCGCGCTGTTCGTCAACTTTCTGCCGGGCGAATCGTTCGAATCACTCGAACGCGCGCTGCTCGACGAGGCGAAGAAGAATCCGCGCGCGACGGCCGCGAGCCTTCTGCGCGGCCGGATGCCGGAGAGGATCGTCGATGCGCTCGCGCCCGCGGCGCCGCTCGCGAAATTGTCGAAAGAGGAGCGGCGGCGTTTCGTGCGCGCGGTGGTGGAGCACGAGCTGCCGATCGAGCGCGATCGCGGATTCGATTACGCGGAGGTAACGGCGGGAGGCGTGCCGCTCGCGGAGATCGATCCGGCCACGATGGCGTCGCGGCGCTGCGAAGGGTTGTATCTCTGCGGCGAGATCCTTGACGTCGACGGAAAGATCGGCGGCTACAACTTTCAGTGGGCGTGGGCGAGCGGGCGGCTGGCGGGTTTGCACGCCGCCCGCGCTGTCAAAACTTAGAACGCGCCTTCGTCCGCGGTCGGGCCGTACATCGGCGGCAGCGGCACATCGAGCTCGCGCATGTAGACGCTGAGCTGCCCGCGATGGTGAATGTGGTGATTGAGCATGAACGTGCGCAGGATGCGCGCGCGCGGCATGGCCAGCAAGGTGTTGCCGCCGCGCTTGAGCGTCCACGTCACGCGCAGATCGTCATCGCTCGCGCCGCCGATCGCTTCTCGCGCCTTGGCCACATTCGCGTCGAGCTTCTCGAGCAATCGCGCCGTGCCTTCGAAGCGGCGCGCCGGAAAGTTCGCGCTGGCGAGATCGAGCTCCGTCCCCGTCACCGTCAGCACGCCCCAATACGGCAACTGCGCAACATGCTCGGCGAGATCGCCGAGGTTGAAGGATTTTGGATGCGGGCGATAGTCGGCGCGATCTTCCGGGACGCGCTCGAGCAGCCGGCGCGTAGTGGCCATCTCATGGTCGAACTCGATCAGCAGCACCTGGGCAAGGGGCATCGGTTCCCTCCGGTTTAGTACTCGAGTTTGCGCGGCGGGTTCACATAATCGAACGAGCCGAGGAGCAGCCAGCGGCGGGCGTCGCGCTCGCGGCCGCGGCGGGGGATGAGCGGCGTGGTGTAGTGCCAGAAGGGGAGGCGGTAGACGGCGATGCCGGCGGGGCCGGAAACGTCGTGCGCTTCGGAGAGGTAGTGCTCGCGGTTCTCGTAGACGAGGTGCTGCGAGGCGACGGCTTCGTTCGAGAACATGATGTGCAGATCGATGAAGCCATTGCGCGCCGCGTCGCGCTCGGGATGGTGATCGTTGTGCGGGCCGCTGTAATCGCCGGCTTCGTAGCAGATCACCTGGCGGCCGTGGTGTTCGCGGCATAACGCGCCGCCTGCCACGGCTTCGGCGAAGGCGAAGAAGCTCGGCGAGGACATCATGCGCGCCAGGCCGTTCTCCTGCGCGGCGAGCAGCATGGCCGAGCGGCGCGAGTTGAACGTGGCGGTCTTCACGCGCACGGTCTTCGGCAGGCGCTCGGAGTAGTTCCACTTCATGCCGGTCAGCGCTTCGCGCGGAATGGGCGTGTGCATGCGCTTGAGGCGCGGGTAGACGGTGCGATCGAGCAGTCGCACGCACTCCGCGGCCACGCCGCGATCGATGACGTCGTCGAGGACGACGATCGGCGTCGTCTTGCCGCGCGCGTCGAGCCGCGGCGGGTTGGCGAGCATGCGCTTGCCGCGCGCGTTCAGCAGGTCCGCAAATTCGGAGGGAAATGCGTCCATCGCGCGGAATTGTAGCGTTGCGCGGGTTCACGCGAAGCGAGAGATCACGGCCGGCGGGGAGGCTCGAAGGCTCATAGGCTCATAGGCTCATAGGCTCAGAGCAGCACGTTCAGCGCGAGACCTCTACGGTTTTTGCGCATGCCACAGCCGCTCGCGCGGAACGGCGCGACGCGCGGGATGAGGCTCACAGGCGCACAGGCTCACAGTAGCGCCTTCAGCGCGAGACGTCTCCGGTTCAGCACATGCCACAGGCCCAGACCTCGCGCGCTCGCGCTGCGCGCGCTGCTATGAGCCTATGAGCCTGTGAGCCCATGAGCCTGAAAAGGTTGACACATCAACCATTAACACGTAACCTATCCCCAGTGACAAACCCCAGCCGCATCGCCCGCGAGATCAAGCAGACGCGCCCGTTCGCGTCGCGGGCGCAGGAGACGGTCGTGGCACTGCTCCGCACGGCAGACATGGCGCGGCGCGTCGTCACCGCGATCGTCGAGCCGCACGACCTCACCACGCAGCAGTACAACGTGCTGCGCATCTTGCGCGGGGCGGGCGAGGCGGGGCTGCCGACGCTGGAGATTGCCGAGCGGATGATCGATCAGACGCCCGGCATCACGCGTCTCATCGACCGGCTGGAGACGAAACAGCTCGTACGGCGCGAGCGCTGCCTCACCGATCGCCGCCAGGTCTTCTGCCGCATCACGAAGAACGGTTTGAAGCTGCTCGCGTCGCTCGACGAGCCGCTGCGCCAATCGGAAGAACAGGTGCTCGCGTCGCTGACGCGCAGCGAATTGACGCAACTCATCCATCTTCTGGACAAGACCAGAGACGGAATTGCCGCGGCGCTCCAGGCGCAGCGGCCCGACCATTCATAGGAGGAAGTACATGAAAGCCATTCGTTCCATCTTTTTGATCGCTCTCGCTGCCGCGCTGCCGGTGCTCGCCGCCGACGCTCCGGCGCCGCAGACGTTCTCGATCGACAAAGCACACTCGGACGTCAGCTTCCGCGTGCGCCACATGATGTCCAACGTGCGCGGCGCGTTCGACGACTTCGACGGCATGATCAACATCGACCGCACCAATCTCGCCAACTCGACGGTGAACTTCACGATTCAGGCGAAGAGCGTCGACACGCGCAACGAAAACCGCGACAACCATCTCCGCAGCGGCGACTTCTTCGACGTCGAGAAGTTCCCGACCATCACGTTCAAGAGCAAGAAGATCACTGCCGCCGGCAAGGATCAGTACAACGTGGTCGGCGATTTCACGATGCACGGCGTGACGAAGGAGATCACCATCCCGGTGCGCTCGTTCGGCTTCGCGAACGACGGCCGCGGCGGCGTCAAGACGGGCTTCGAAATCACGACGACCCTCAACCGCAAGGACTACGGCATCGTCTGGAACAAGGCCATCGACAACGGCACCCTCCTCGGCGATGACGTCGAGGTCGCCATCAACATCGAAGCGAACGCGAAGTAAGTTTTCACCGGTGGCATGCGCGTCGCTTCGGCGATGCGCATGCCACGCCCTTCCTTCTCCAGCGAAGACGCCGCCGAGATCCTCAACCTCCCCACCGAAGCGATCCGCACCCTCGTGAATGGCGGAACGATCCGCGCCGAGGAGCTGGAGGGCTTTCTGCGGGACGGGCTGCTTTCGCTGTATCGCGCGGAAGCGCGTGCCGCGGACGAGCTGCCGGAGGAGACGCTCGATCTCGAATCCGAAACGCTGCCGCAGCCGGTGATGGCCGAATCGCACGCCGAACCGACAGCGGACGCGATTCCGGAGCCGATGATCACGCGCTCGCTCGCGGAGTACGAGAGCGACGCGAAAAACGACCGGCCGAATCTGCGCATGGCGCCGCGCTATACGCCGCGACGGCAGCTCGGCGGCACGTTCCGCCAGGTGCGTTTCACGATCATGCAGATGTCGATGACCGGTCTGCGCATCCGTCACGACGAAACTCTGCGGCCCGGAGATGCGGCGCGTCTCACGTTCAGCGTGCTCGCGCCGGCGCGCACGTTTTCGCTGCAGGCGCGCGTGGTCTGGACGAGCATCGCGCAGCGCGCGGACGGCCGTTCGTTCTGCATCAGCGGGCTGCGCGTGACGGATGGGATGGAACAGCTGCGCATGGCCATCGACATGCTGCGCGAAGCGCGCGAGTTGCAGCTGGCCGAGGAGGATCCGGCGCCGCGGAGAAACGTGGCGACGTCGCCGACGGCGCTGACCGGTCTGGCCGATGAAGAAGTGGCGGAGATCATTCGCGCGGTGCGGAAGCTGAGCTCCGATCCGGTGGAAGCGAATCGCTGGATGACGCGCGCCCGGTTCGCGCTGGCAGACGAGGAAGTACGCCGCAACGCGCCGACACGGCCTCGCGATCGCGAGGAAGTGGTCAGCGTGTGGGAGTATCTCGAGCGGCGCCTGGACATCCGCAAAGTGGCGGGCGTGGTGCTGTGGTTGCGGCAAACGCGAGCGAGCTCGGCGACAATGACCGCGTGATGCGGGATCTCGAAATCGGCGAAGGCTTCCTCGTTCCGGCGCACCTGTTGCGCGCCGCCACGTCGCGCGCGGGCGGACCGGGCGGGCAGAACGTGAACAAAGTGGAGACGCGCGTGACGATCGAGCTGGACGTCGACGCGCTGCCACTGCCGGACGAAAAGAAAGCGCTCGTACGCGAGCGGCTGGCGGGACGCATTTCGCGCGCGGGCGTGCTGCGCGTGACGTCGCAGGCGGAGCGCAGCCAGCTCGCCAATCGCGATCGCGCACTCAGTCGGATGGAAGAGTTGCTGCGCGAAGCGCTGATCGAAGAGACGCCGCGCCGCAAAACGCGCGTGCCGAAATCGGTGAAGCGCGCGCGGCTCGAGAACAAGAAGCGGCGCAGCGAAACGAAGAAACTGCGCGGCCGCATCGAGTGAGCGCTACGGATCCTTCACGACGCGGAAGCCGATGCTGAAGCCGCGCAGCTGCGGCTCGTGCGTGTAGCGCAACGCGCTGCGCGCACTGTCCGCACCGAAATACCAGCTGCCGCCGCGAATCACTTTGAACTTGCTGCCGCACGCCTGAAACGGATCGCGCACGGTGCCGCTCGGATACGGGCAGTACTCGTCGGCGCACCACTCCCACACGTTGCCGTGCATGTCGTACAGGCCCCAGCGATTCGGCGCGAACGACGCGACGCGCATCGTGGAGCGGCCGTCGTAATTCGCCTGCTTCGTCGTCAGCGTATCGCCGGTTGCATACGCGGTGGTCGTACCGGCGCGGCAGGCGTACTCCCACTCCGCTTCGGTCGGCAGACGATAGTGGCCTTCGCCGCGCGCATTCATGCGCCGCAGAAACTCCTGCACGTCATTCCACGTGACCTGCTCGACGGGCGCGTTCGCGTCGCGATGCGTGCTCCGGTTCCACCCCATCACCGCCACCCACTGCGCCTGCGTCACCTCGGTCGCCGAAAGCAAAAACGGCCGCGAGAGGATCACGCGATGCGCGCGCTCGTCGTTCTGCCGCTGCGCTTCGCCGGCGGGTGAGCCCATCGTGAATGCGCCCGCTTCGATGCGGACGAACTGCATCAGGGAGGATGCGGTCTCGCGATGCCGTTGGAGCGGCGGGGGATT
>DASSMK010000264.1:0-25691 GCA_035688915.1 Thermoanaerobaculia bacterium | reverse complement strand
GAGGCGCCCGCCGCTCCAACGTTTTTTCGCGAGAACGAAATTACGCGTTCGGCTGGCCGGCCGTGTTGGCGGCCTGCTGCAGCAGCTTCTCGTTGACCTCGACGTTCGATTCCTTGCGCAGGCGCTGCACGAGCACCTGACGGAGGCTGCGCGACTGCTGCTGGCGCAGCGCGTCGATGAAGCTGCCGCGATTCTGCGCGAGATCGGCGTCGGTCACTTTCTTCTGTTCGGTGACCTGGAAGACGACCGCGCCGTCGCCGGTGACGACCGGACCCTTGGTCTGGCCGATCGGCGTGGCCATGGCGGCTTCGACGAGCGACGTCGTGTCGCCGGTCAGTCCTGCGATCTGGCCCTGACGATTCACGCTCGCTTCCGAAGGAGCGAGACCGACTTTCGCGGCGACTGCATCGACGTTCGCGGAACCGGCCATCGCGGCGGCGAGCTTCTGGCTCGCGGCGTCGCGCGCCTTCGCAGCTTTCGCATCTTCTTCGACACGCGCGCGCACTTCGGCGAGCGGCGCGACGCCCGCGGGACGCACACCTTCGACGTACGGCAGGATCAGGCCGCGCTGCGTCTGGATCACGTCGCCGACGTCACCCTGCTTGGCGGAGAAGACCCACTGGGAGAGCGGCTGATTGAAGCCGAGGCCGGGGATCTGCTCGCCTTTGGCGAACCAGCCGGTCTCGTTCGACGTGACACGGTCATTGGCCTTGGCGGTGAATTCCTGCACGGTCTTCGGCTTCTTCTCGCGCACTTGCGCGGCGATGGCGGTGATCTGGTCACGCACCTGATCGCGCGCGAGCTGGTCGGTGACCTGCGCCTGCAGCTCGGGCTTCGCTTCTTCGAACGTGCGGTAGCCGCCTTCGCGGCGCTCGAGCACTTTGATGATGTGGTAGCCGTACTCCGGCGTGTGCACGACGTCGAACGTGTTCAGAGGAAGCGAGAAGATGGCCTGCTCGAAGTTGGCGACGGTCTGCCCCTTCTCCATCCATCCGAGGTCGCCGCCGTTGGTGGCGGTGGAAGGATCCTGCGAGGTGGCTTTGGCGAGCGACTTAAAGTCCGCGCCGCCGCGCAGCTGCGCGAGGATCGCGTCGGCTTTCGCTTTCGCCGCGGCATCCGCTGCCGGATTGGCAGGATCGCCTTTGATCAGGATCTGGATCACGTGCGCTGCCGGCTGCAGGCGGAACGACTCTTTGTTCGACTCGTAGTGGCGGCGCATGTCGGCGTCGCCCGCGGTGAGCTGCGAGCGCAGGCGATTCGCATCGGCGAGGAGGTAGCGCACTTGGCGCTGTTCGCCGTGCGCGTACTTGGATTGATTCGTTTTGTAGTACTGCTCGATCTCCGCCGGCGTGACGCTGACGGTGGCGAGCTCGCGCGTCGCCGGATAGAGAACGTAGCGGATCTTCGCGTTCTCGTTCATCCGGCGGTACTCCGCTTCGGCCGCTTTCGAGGAGATGACGACGGAGCTGGAGAGCGCGCTCTCCATCTTCTGCAGTGCGATTTCGCGGCCGAGGTCCTGCTCGAAGGCGGCGGGGCTGGCGTAGCCGAGGGGGCCGGTGACGTAGCGGGTGTAGAGCTCCATGCCCACGAACTTGCCTTCGGGATTGAAGGTGGGGATGGTGAGCAGCTTCTTGCGCACTTCTTCGCTCGTGGCGCCGAGGTGGAGGCGGCGGGCTTCCTGCTCGAGGAGGCGCTGGTCGATCAGCGAGTCCAGCACCTGACGCGGCAGTCCCATCGACTGCGCCATCTCGGGCGTGAACTGCTGGCCGTACATCTGCCGGTACATCTCTTCGTAGTTCTTCAGCGCACGCTCGTAATCGCTGTAGCTGATCATTTCGCCGTTCACACGCGCTGCGTAGGAGGCCTGGCCTCCGGTACCGCCGCCTGCGCCGCCGACTCCCCAGTCGACGAAGATGAACAGGATGAAGATCGCCACGAGAGCGATGAGGATCCACTTGAGCTGCTGGAAGCTGTCCCGCATTAACTTGAGCATGTAGAAGAACTACCTTTCGGGGCCGAGTAATCTGGTCGAATCTTGCAGAAA
Organism: Thermoanaerobaculia bacterium; assembly: GCA_035688915.1. GTDB lineage: Bacteria > Acidobacteriota > Thermoanaerobaculia > Gp7-AA8 > Gp7-AA8 > DASSMK01. The sequence goes on along the minus strand of DASSMK010000264.1, from coordinate 23,647 downwards.
AAGCGGCGCAGTTTACCTATTCCCGGAAGGACTTACCAGCCGCAGCCACTGTATCGTGGCGCGATGCGCTCGATCTTCATCGCGACACTCGTGCTCGCAAGTGCCTGCCGCTCCGCCGTACCGCCCGCCTCGCCTGCCGAAGGAACCGACGAATTCGCGATCTCATCGACCGTGATCGCGGCGTACAACGTGGTTTCCGGACCGGCGGGACGACACGATTGGGATCGGATGAAAGAGTTGTTCGCGCCGGGCGCGCGCGTGGTGTCGCACGGCGGCGCATCGATGTCGGTGGACGAGTTCATCGCGGCGCGAAAGCCGGTGCTGGAGAAGGAAGCGCTCTTCGAACAGCCGGCGTTCACGCGAATCGATGTGGCGGGCGACATGGCGGCGGTGCTGAGCACGTACGAGTCACGGCATGCGGCGAACGATGCGACGCCGTACGCGCGCGGCGTGCGCAGCGTGCAACTGGCGCGCATCGGCAGCGACTGGAAGATCGTGACGATCTTCGACGAGCCGGAAAGCGCTGCCCATCCGATTCCGGCGAGCCTGCTGCCGCGGTGACGACGCTGCTCGAAGTCTCGGGCCTGACGGCGAAGCGCGGCGGGCGCGTGATCCTGTCGGACGTTTCCTTTGGCGTGCAGCCGTCTGAAATTCTGGGCGTGATCGGACCGAACGGCGCGGGCAAGACGACGCTCTTCGAATGCGTGGCCGGGCTGCTGCCGATCGAGAGCGGAACGATCTCGCGCAACGCGGAGTCGTTCTACATGCCGGATGCGATCCGGCCGTGGCCGGAGCAGACGGTGCGGTGGACTGTGGAGATGAATGCGCGCGCGTTCGGCGGCGGCACAAATATCGACGCCGCACTCGAGGCGCTCGATTTGACGCGACTCGCTTCGCAGCGCGTGGTGTCGCTGTCGAAGGGCGAGACGAAGCGACTCAACATCGCCATGGCGCTCGCCGCGCCGCATCCGATTCTTTTTCTCGACGAGCCGTTCGATGGACTCGATCTGCGGCAGACGCGTGCGGCTATGGCGCTGCTGCGCGGCGTGGTAGAGCAAGGCCGCACGCTCGTCTTATCGATTCATGAGCTGGTGGATGCGGAGCGCATCTGCGATCGATTGCTGCTGCTGAGCGGCGGGCGTTCCATCGCGGAAGGCACGGTGGAGGCGTTGCGCGCGCAGGCGTCGGTGGCCGAGGGCGGATTGGAAGAGGTGTTCCTTGCGCTCACGTGATCTGGTGCGCAAGGAGCTGGCGGAGATGTTCGCTTCGCGCGCGCTCTGGCTGCTGCTGATCGCGACGTCGCTGCTGGTCGGGCAGGCGTTCATTCAAGCGGTGAACAGTTACGCGGAAGCGAGCGGAATCGGCGGCGGTCCGGCCGCGCTGGCGCAGGGGCTCTCGCCACTGGAAGGGATCGTGGCGCCGCTGTTCGGTGCGTACGATCTGATGCTCACGCTGCTCTTCCCGTTCGTCGCCATTCGTCTGAGCGGCACGGAACGAACGACCGGCGCGCTGAAGCTGATGCAGCAGTGGCCGGCGAGTATGGAGCGGCAGGTGCTGGCGAAGCTCGCTGCGCTGACGATCGCGTGGATGCTGGCGCTGTTGCCTGCGATCACCGCGCTCGTGATGTGGCGCGCGTACGGCGGACATCTCGCGTTCGCCGAGACATTGAACGTGTTCGCGGGACACACGCTGCGCTTTCTCTTCACGGCGTCGTTCGCCACCGCGGCGGGCGCGCTCGTGCCGGGCGCGGCGAATGCCGCGATCGTCGTGCTGGCGTTCACGATCGGCACGTGGGCGCTCGACTTTCTCGCGGCAGGACGCGGTGGTTTGATCGAGCGGATCGCGACGTTCACGCCCGCGGCGGTGTTGCGCGGATTCGAGCAAGGGTTGCTGCGTGTGGATGTGGTGGTGATCTGCGGGGCGCTGGCGCTGCTGTTCTTCGCCATCGCTGCAGCGGCGCTGCGTCCGGAGTGGCGGTGGCCGTGGATCGCGGCGATCGCGCTGCTGCTCATCGGCATCGCGACGCAAAACCACAGCAGCTTCGATCTCTCCGAGAATCGCCGCAATTCGTTTTCGCGCGCGGATGAGCGGCAGCTCGCATCGATCGATGCGCCGCTGAAGATCACTGTGTTTCTGGCGGCCGAGGATCCGCGCATGCGCGACTTTGAAACGGTGCTGGTGAAGCTGCGCCGTTCGTTGCGCGAGCTGCACGTGGTGCGGCCGCTGGAAGGACGCTCTGGTCTCTTCGAGAACGATCAGCGCTACGGCGAGATCATTTATGCGTTGCGCGGCAAGCGCGTGATGAGCCGCTCGACGACCGAAGAGATCGTGCTGGAGACGATCGACGGGCTGGCGGGGATGCAGCGCTCCGCGACAGCGGCGAGCGAGTATCCGGGATACCCGCTCGCCGTGAAGCCGCGCGGCGCGGCCGTCGTTTTCTATGTTGTCTGGCCGGCGCTGATCGTTGCCGCGTTCATTTGGCGGCGACCGCGAAATCGGCGAACTGACTGACGCTGTCGGTCTTCGACCAGAGTCCGACCTTGCCGTCGACCGGTGCAGGCAGCGTGTACTCGAGCAGCAGCTGATCGTCGAGATACCCGCGCAGCTGCGTGCCGTCCACCGCGATCTTCATGCGGTGCCACTCGCCCATCGCGAGATGCACGTCGCGCGTGCCTTTCTTGACGAATGAGCGCTTGCCGCTTTGGAACGTCCAGAGCACGAGGTTGTCCTCTTTGCCGTTGAAGCGCACGGTGAGGTAATCGCCGTTCGGTTTGAGGTTGAAGAGGATGCCGGCGCATTGATCGAGCTGGCCGGCGATCATGCGAAAGCTGATGGAGATCTCGCCGTTGCGGAAGTTGTCGACGTCGCGCGCCACGGCGTACGGAAAGTACGCGTAGGCCTTCACGCTGTCGATGAACTCTTCGTGGCGCGCGCCGTAGATGCGGCGCGCGTTCGAGGCGAGACCTGCGGATGGCTGGCCTTTGATCCACTGCCGTCCGTCGACCTGCATCACGGCGCGATTGCCGTCGCGCGTGACGATCCAGTTGCCGACCACCGGCAGGAAGCGATTGGGCGCTTCGGTTTTCTGCGGAGCCGCCGCGACGAGGAACGTCGCGGCGGCCAGAATCATCAAGGTCTTCTTCACAAGGGTCTCCGATCAGTATTTGACGCGCAGCGCGAACTGGATCTGGCGACCCGGTTCCACGTTGGCGATGCCGCCCAGCGGCGCGCCGAGTGACGCCAGCGGAACGCCGGTGTTGGCGTTGCCGTAGACGCCGTTGCGTCCGACGACGTTCGTGCGATTGGTGAGGTTGAACACTTCGGCGCGAAGCGCGAGCTGCATGCCGCTGCGCACGGCCAGTTCTTTTTCGGCGAATGCGTCGAAGCTGAAGAGCGAGGAGCCGCGGCCGGTGTTGCGTCCGATCACTTCGCCGTTCACGACAGGACGATCGGTGTTCGACGCGTCGCCGTTGTTGTCGACGCCGGTGGTGATGTTGTACGGACGTCCTGACGCAGCGGTGGCCACCGCGCCCACAGTGAAAGCGAACGGCAGTCGCTGCCAGACCGTGAGCACGCCGCGATGGCGCTGGTCGAGCAGGCTGTCCGCCCACTCCTGATCGAGGCGCAGAGGATCATTTGCATCGCCGCCCGGCGCATCCGGCTCGACATTGTTGCGCGTCTTGGACAGCGTGTAGCTCGCGAGCAGGCCGCTGTTGTTCGTGAACGTCTTGCGCAGATTGAGCTGCAACCCGCGGTGCTTCACTTCGCCCTGATTGATGGTGACGAGGATGCGGCGATAGCCGTTCGCTACCGGCGTGATGGGGCGCGTCGCATCGGCTGCGGCAGCACTGCGCGTCTCGCCTGCAGTGGTGCGATTGATCGACGACGGCGCGTTCGCGTCGACGTTGCGTTCAATGTCGGTCGTGTGCGAGTAAACCGCGTCGGCGCTGAAGAACCAGGCGTTGCCGAGGGCGCGTTCGAAGCCGAGAGTGGCTTGCTGCGTTTCGGGATTCACCAGCTCGTCGGGATAGAAGCGAAGCCGCGAGACGTCGAAAAAGTGGCTGTAGTAATCGGCGCGGCCGGGCTGGATGGTGATGTCGCGCGACGGCACGTTCGCGCCGGTGGGCAATGCCGCGAACGGGACGAGCGACGTCGGGAAGCCGGTCTGATTCGGCGCGGCGCTGTAGGTGAAGAAGCCTTCCGGACCGTTCAGCTCCCACGCCGCCACGATGTTCGAGCGGATCTGCGAGTAGTACGTGCCGTAGCCGCCGCGCACGACGGTGCGGCCGCCGCCGAAGTTCCAGGTGAAGCCGAGGCGCGGGGCGAGATTGTTGGAGTCGCCGGTGAGCTTCTGGTAGTCGTAGCGCAGTCCGAGATTCACGGTCAGCGCTTCGGACGGCCGCCAGTCGTCCTGCACGAAGAGCGAGGAGAGGTTGTCGTCCACTTCATATTCGACGTTGCCGAAGCCTTGCGTGTAGCGCGTGACGTCGGCGATGGTCAGCTGCGACGTCGGCGTGGTGGCAGGGATGCCGGTGCGGAAGGTGAACTGGCCGAGAACGAAGGGCGAGCCGAATTCCTGGCCGTCGCCGCCGGAGGTGGAGTGCAGATAGTCGCCGCCGATGCGCAGCGAATGCGCGCCGAACGTGGTGCTGAGCGTGTCGGCCAGCTGGTACTGATCGTTGTGCAGTTTGGCGGAGCGCGATTCGCCTTCGGTGGAAACGCCTGGGCGGACGAACTGCGGCGACGGCGTGACCGGATCGAATTGCGTGATCGGCGAGCCCCACTGCCCGATCAGGCGCGCTTCATTGAAGAGCGCATCGCCGAGAATCGAGCTGCCGGTGAGCTGGAGCGACGAGGTGGCGCGGCGGAATTCGCGGGCGGCGCTGGGCAGGGTGTTGCCGCCGACGGCGTCGGCAGGATTGGTGTCGGTGAAGCGATCGACGTTGCCGCGCAGCGTGAAGTGATTGGCGGCATTCGCATCGTGATCGACGCGCAGCATGGCCAGCCACTGCCGGTATTCGCCGCTGTACGTCGACGGCGCGACGAGCGAGGTGACGCTCGACTGCCGCTCCTGATCGTTCACTTCCAATGCGGCGAGGAAATGCGTGCGGTCGCTGACGATGGGACCGGAGAGGACGGCGCTCCCCTGCCGCAGCTCGTCGCCTGCTTTGAGGTCGGTGACCGGCGCGTCGGGCTGCAGCGACATGGGGCGATAGAGCAGCGTGAGGTCGCCGAGAAGTTCGTTGGTGCCGGAGCGGGTGATCACGTTCACGGCGCTGCCGGTGGAGCGGCCGTACTCCGCGCTGAACGCGTTCGTGAGCACGGTCAGTTCCTGAAGCGTCGCGAGCGGCACGTTCGTGAAGATGGTCTGGCGTCCCCACGCATCGTCGGCGGTGCTGCCGTCGAGTGCGTACGTGGTTTGCCGGCGTCCGCCGCCGTTGATGACGAAGAGCGTGTTGTTCAGAAAGAGATCGCCGGTGCCGCGCGCGGGACGCACCGCGGAGTTGAGCAGCGGTAGGTTCGTGATCTTGCGGCCGATGACCGGGATGTTTTCGATCGCTTCGAGATCGAGGCGTGTGCCGAGCTCCGGCTCGTCGCTGCGCACGCGATCGGTGGTGCCGAGAACCGTGACGGAGCCGGCGGCGGTTTCCTGGCCGAGGTGCGTGTGGAACGTCGCGGTCTCACCCGCGCGGAGCGTGAACGGACCTTCTTCGGCGGCGGCGAAGCCGGTCTGTTCGACGCGCAAACGGTAGCCGCCGGTGACGGGGAGCGTGCCGAACGTGAATTCACCGCGCGCGTCGGAGCGCGTTTCGCGATGCAGTCCCGTGGCTGAGTTGTCGAGTGTGATGCGTGCCGAGGCAACGACGGCGCCGGAAGGATCGGCGACGGTGCCGCGCACGGAGGCGGTGTCGGTGGTTTGCGCGGCCAGAGGCAGCGCGAAAAGAAACAGCAGCAACGCAATGCGAGTACGCATGCAAGTTCTCCTGCAGAGTTGCGTGTGCGGAAAGGCGAACGACGCCGAAACGCTAGACGTTCAGACGCCGCGTCTGCAGGAGGATGGCGCGGCCGGGAGGGGTGGCGGCGCGGCGGAGGAAGGTGATTCGAGAGACAGCGATTGCGCGCGGGGTGATGCGCGCGATTGCGGATGTGGCGGGCGGTTCGGGGGCCGGCGCGAAGGCGGCGTCATGCGCATCGGCGACCGACGTTGCGTCGAGCGAGGTTTCGTGTTGCCGCGCGCGGCGCGCGAGCTCGTGGCCTTCGCGATCGCCCGAGACCCACTCCCACACCGGCTCGTCGCCGGGACGCGCGGCTTCTGCTTCATCGCGTGCTTCGCGTTCATCCTCGTCTTCGACGATCGGTGCGAAGAAGGGGAAGACGCGCGCTTCCGTCGGACGGATGGCGAACGAGGTGGCGAAGGAGATCGCTTGCTCGCGGTGCTCGTCGCCGACGCGGATGAGGATGCGCGCATCGCGCGCGGCGACGTTCGGGACGGTGAACGCGAAGCGGCGCAGGTGAGAATCGAGATGCGGCGTGATGCGGACGCCGTAGTACGCGCCGCCGTCGACGGAGAGGAATGCTTCCCACTCTTCGACGTGGCCATCGAGTGCGCCGGCGGACCATTCCACGACGGCCGTCGAGCCGCCCGCGAGCACTTCGCCATGCGCCGGCGCGAGCAGGCGCAGGTCCGATGCGCGCAGCGACGCGGCGCATGCGAACAGCAGCGCCAGCGCGGCGGCCAGTCGTTTCAGCTGCATGGTTGCCGCGATGGTCTCAGATCACGCATGCCCTAGTCGAGCGGATGCGCGAAGAGCTGGCTGGGATCGTTCGTGGTGTTGTCGGTCGTCGCGCCGTAGATAAACGCGCTGCCGCTGGTGATGGCGAAGGAGATCGTTTCGCCGCCGGTAAGTGCGTAGCCATCGAGAAGCGCGGCGGAACCGGGCTGCGTGAAAAAGTTCGCGCCGTAGCTTTTCTCGACCGTTTTCACCACCACGCCTTCGCGGTCGCGCACGGTGATGGTCATCGCGGCAGGATCGTCGAGCGTGCGGATGCCGACGTTGAGGCGGAAGCGCTGCATGTTGGCGGGAGCGATCAGCGCGCCGGTGGAGCCGGCGGAGAGCGCGTCGTCGACCGGCAGCGGTTCGCCGGCGAAACCGCTCGTGCCGTTCACGCCGGCATCGCTATAGATGCGGATCGTGGCGAGCGGAAAGGGCGAGCCGCTGTCGGGCAGCAGATCGGCGCTGCCGATGCCACTGGCCACGCTCATCGCGGGCAGCAGGTCATCGTAGTTGACGGTCTTGCCCGCGGGCAGCGCATACGCGAGCGACGGATCGTTCGCGCTGCCGGATTGATTGGCGGGATGGAAGACGATGCGGCCGGAGATGGTGATGCTCTTCGGGTTATACAGCTGCACCGACGTCTTGAAATACGAACCGAAGCTGCCGGGCGTGGAGCCGACGACGGCCAGCACGCGGCGCGGGGGCGGCGGCGTGGCGGTGACGAGGACGGAGACGGCCGTCGAAGCGACGGACATGGTGTCGCAGCCGTTGCCGTGATTGTGCGCGCGGACGCGGTAGTAATAGCGGATGCCCGCCACGTCGTGCGTGAACGTCGCGGAGTTGACCGTGACTGTGCTGACGGATGGCTCGCTGAAAGCGGTGTCGGTGGCTTCTTCGACGACGAACTCCGTGGAGTTCGCGACGGCGGGCCAGCTCACTTCGTACGACGTGCCGGCCACTGCGGTCGACGGCGCCGTCACGTGCGGTGCGGCGGGCACCTGACAGCCGTTGACCGGAGGCGCGACGTTCACCGATGCGACGGCGCTCGCGCCGCCGTCGGCGGCGGGCAGCGTGGCGGTGATGGTGGCGCTGCCGGGCGACACGCCGGTCACCGAAAAGCCGGCCGACTTTGCGCCCGCCGGAATCACGACCGACGCGGGAACGGTGGCCACATCGGTGTTGCCGGAGGTGAGCGACACCGTCGTCGCTGCGGCGACCAAGCCGCTGGCGGTGACGGTGAACGAGCCGCTGCCACCGCTGTTGATGGTGCGCGAGAAGGGCGAGATGGAGAGTGTCAGCGCTTCGACGTGAATGGCTCCGTCGTGCAGCGTCAGCTCGCCGTTGCCGGCTGACTCTTTGGTCGCGGCGTCGCCGCCCTCATCCGTGAGCTGCGTGAGCGCCGGATCGAGCGACAGCGTAATAGTCGTGCCGGGTGTGACGCTCGGCGCGAGGGTGAAGAGGAGATGCGCAACGACGTCACCATCGCCGGATGCCGAGGGCGTGAACGGAATGAGATTCGTCGTTTCGCGGAACGTCGCCAGGAGCGATGCGCTGCCGTTCGTGGCGGGCGCGAACTCGCTCGTCGGCGTCAGGCCTGCCGTGATGCCCGCGCGGCTGAACGAAACCGACTGCACCGCCGATGCGGGCGCGTAGGTCACTTTGATGCTGAAGGATTGGATCTTCGAGCCGGCCGGCTTGTCGATGCCGAGCGGCGTGCCGGGCGTGTCGCGGATGTAGACCGGGACGTCGGCCACCGAGCCGCTGATGCTGACCGTACCGACGCTCACGACGTCCTGCGCGACCGCTCGTGCGGCCGGCAGGAACATCGTGAACGTGGCGAGAACGAAAGAGAGAACGGCAGCACGCGACCGGGTCATCGGGAGTCCTTGGGGTGCTTATGAAATGCGCAGGCGAAGAGCGGCGAAGGCGAGAATGGCGGCCAGCAGCGCCAGCGCCCATGTCGACAGCGTCGGAACCGCAGCGGTGACGTTGATCGCGCCTGCGACGAGGACGAGATTGCCGCCGCCGACGGATTCGCGTGTGGCCGGCGAGCCGCCTTCATCGGTCAGCTGCGTCAGCACCGGATCGAGCGTCAGCGCGATCGTGGTGCCGGGCGTGGCGGCGGAGGCGAGGACGAAATGCAGCGTGCCGATGTAATCGCCGGGCGCACCCGCGTTCGAGGTGAACGGAATGAGATTCGTCGCTTCGGCAAACGTGTCGAGCAGCGAAACGGAGCCGGCGGTTTGCGGCGAGTTCTCGAACGTCGGCGTCAGCGGCGCGGTGATGCCGGCGCGCGTGAACGTGACCGACTGCACCGCGGACGCAGGCGCGTAATTCACTTTGATGCTGAACGACTGGATGCGCGAGCCGGCCGGCTGGTCGATGCCCAGCGGCGTGCCGGAAACGTCGCGGATGTAGACCGGCACGTTCACGACGTTGCCCGACGTCGTCACGGTACCGACCGTGACGACGTCCGCCGCGACCGGCTGCGCGAAGAGCGACGTGGCGGCGAGACAGAGAGAGAGTGCGCTGATGACGATGCGGCGCATGCGCCTGGTGATGAGTTGTTGATTCATGAAAGTCACGATCATTCCTTTTCACTCTTCGGCGCGAGGCGCGGACGTTCGAGCGCGACGCCAGCCCCAATGGTGAGGCGGCCGTTCGCGGCGGTGGCGCTCTGCGTGCCGTCGGCCGACGCGAGCATGGTCAGCTCGCGATCGATCGCCACGTGCAGTTCACTGCCGTTGCCGGCCACTTCCAGCTCCGCCACGACCACGCCGTCATTCGACAGGCGCAGACCGGCGCTTTCATCGAAGGCGACGAGATACGAGAGGGTGTTGTCCGCCGCGCGGCTGACTTCAAAGACCGGCTGCAGTTCTTTCGCTGCGCCGGCGCGATGGATCGACACGTCGTTCGCCGCGTCGCTGAAGCGCAGGCGGAGTGCGAGCGCCTGCGGAGCGTCGGACGACTTCACGATCACCGGAATGGTGTAGCGGCCTTCGCCGCGTGCGACCGGTTTGCCGAGCGCGATCGAACCGCTGAGGCGCGATGCGGCGCTGGTCGTGGCGATGCTGCCCGGCGTCTTCGAATACGGCGCCTGACCGTTCAGGAAGAGGTACTTCACCGCGTAGAAGATGTCGGCCGGATCGACCACGCCGTCACCGTTGGCGTCGCCGGAGACCATGCCGGCGCCGCCTTGCGGTGCAGGGCCGCCGAGGAAGAGATAGTTGATGAGATAGAAGATGTCGGACGGGTCGACCACGTTGTCGCCGTTCGGATCGAACTGGCGCGGCACGTAGGTGAACGCGTTGTTGGCGGTGCCGGACGACGTGTTCGTGTTCGTGACGGTCACGTTCACCGCGCCGCCGGCGTGCGCCGGAGTCTTCGCGGTGATGGAGGTGGCGTTCACGACCACGACATTCGTTGCGGCGACGCCGCCGAACGTCACGGTTGCGCCGGCGGTGAAACCGGTGCCGGCGATCGTCACGGGCGTGCCGCCCAGGTACGGACCGTGATCCGGCGTGACCGAGGTGACGGTCACGGCGGGAGCGACGGAGGTCACGCTGACGTTCGCGGACTTCGTGTCGCTGCAGCCGTTCGCCGTCACGGTCACGTTCAGCGCCAGCGTTCCCGCGGTGCCTGCCGTGAAGGTGATGGTGCGCGTGCCGGTGCCGGCGGTGATCGTGCCGTTGGTGATGCTCCATGCGTACGTCGCGTCTGTGCCGGCGTCGGCGACCGAAGCCGCGTTGCCGGTCGAGGTGGCGAGGACGCTGGCGGGAGCGGTGATCGTTGCGTTCGGAATCGGATTGATGGTCACGGTCGTCGCGGCGGAAGCGGCGCTGCTGCAACCGCTGGTCGTGACGATGACGCTGTAATCGCCGGCCGTCGTGGCGACGTACTGCTGGCTCGTCGCGCCGCCGATCGGGTTGCCGTTCATCAGCCACTGATTGCCGCTCGCGCTGCTCGACGTCAGCGTGACGCTGCCGCCGGTGCAGAACGTCGTCGGGCCGCTCGCGTTGATGGTCGGCGTGGACGGAATCGGAGTCGCCGTCACCGTCGTGGCGGCCGATGCGGCGCTGCTGCAGCCGCTGGTCGTCACTGCCACGCTGTAGTTGCCGTTCGCGGCGGCGACGTACTGCTGGCCCGTCGCGCCGCCGATCGGATTGCCGTTCAGGAACCACTGATTGCCGGTGGCGCTGCTCGACGTCAGCGTGACGCTGCCGCCGGTGCAGAACGTGGTCGGTCCGCCGGCGTTGATGGTCGGCGTGGACGGAAGCGGATTGACCGTCACCGTCGTCGCCGCCGATGCGGCGCTGCTGCAACCGCTCATCGTGACGACCACCGTGTAGTTGCCGTTGGCGCCCGCCACGTACTGCTGGCTCGTCGCGCCGCCGATTGGGTTGCCGTTCAGGAACCACTGATTGCCGCCCTCGCTGCTGGACGTCAGCGTGACGCTGCCGCCGGTGCAGAACGTGGTCGGGCCGCCGGCGTTGATCGTCGGCGTGGACGGAATGGGATTGACCGTCACCGTCATCGCCGTGGACGGCGCGCTGCTGCAGCCGTTCGTTGTAACGACAACTGTGTAGTCGCCGTTGGCGTTAGCCAAGTACTGCTGATTGCTGGCGCCGCCGATCGGATTTCCGTTCAGGAACCACTGATTGCCGCTCGCGCTGGTCGACGTCAGCGTGACGCTGCCGCCCGCGCAGAACGTGGTGGGACCGCCCGCGTTGATCGTTGGCGTGGACGGGGCCGGCTTTACCGTCACCGTCGTCGCCGCAGACGGCGCGCTGCTGCAGCCGCTCGTCGTTTCGACGACCGTGTAGTCACCGGTTGCCATGACGAGGTACTGCTGATTTGTCGCGCCGCCGATCGGGTTGCCGTTGAGGTACCACTGATTGTTCTTCGAACTGCTCGACGTCAGCGTCACGCTGCCGCCGACGCAGAAGGTGGTCAATCCGCTCGCATTGATGGTCGGCGCAGACGGAATCGGATTTTCGGAAACGACAGCGGCCGGAGACGCAGCGCTGGTGCAGCCGTTTGCCGTCACGATGACGGTGTAGCTGCCGGCGGCTGCGGCGACGTACTGCTGGCTCGTCGCGCCGCCGATCGGATCACCATTGAAATACCACTGATTGCCGCTGGCGCTGCTCGAGGTGAGCGTCGTGTTGCTGCCAGTGCAGAAGCCGAGCGTGCCGTTGATGGTCGGTGTGGCCGGAGCGGGAGTGACGCTGACGGTCGTCGCGGCTGAAGGAGCGCTGGTGCAGCCGCCGCCCGCCACGGTCACGGTGTAGTTGCCGCTTGCGGTGGCGACGTACTGCATGTTCGTAGCGCCGCCGATCGGGGTGCCGTTGAGATACCACTGATTGCCCGACTCACTGCTCGACGTCAGCGTCACGCCGCCGCCCGCGCAGAAGGTGGTCGGGCCGCCGACGGAGATGCTCGGCGCCGGCGGAGCGTGATTGATCGTCACGACCACTGGCGCAGACATCGCGCTGGCGCACGTCACATCGATTCGCGCGGTGTAACTGCCGGAGACGGTCGCGTCATAGAAGGGGCCGGTGGCGCCCGGAATGAGCACGCCATCGCGGTACCACTGATTGGACTGCGACACTTCGCTCGATTGCATCGACACGGTAGCGTCGCAAACCGTCGTGCTGCCGAAGGCGGTGACAGTCGGCGCTGCGGGCGGGTTCGTGACGAAGACGAAGATCCCGTCCGACATCGGACTGCTGCAGGTGCCGATCGATACCATCACCGTGTAGTTGCCGCTGGTGGTGGCCGCGTACGTGCGGTTGGTGGCCGTGGCGATGGGGCTGTTGTCGCGGTACCACTGATAGGTGATGCCGTCGATCGCCATGTCGGCTGTGAACGTCACGCTGCCACCCTGGCAGAAGAACAGGCTGCCGTCCGTGCTGAATGACGGCTTGGCCGGTGTCGGCATCGCGTTCACCGCGATGGCGTTCGACGGCGAGCTGCTGCAGCCGTTTGCCGTCACGACGACGGTGTAGCTGCCGCTGACCAGACCGTACATGTGATCGGGATCGACGACGGGATCGCCGCTGTAGACCTGGTAGGTCTGATTGGTGGCGCCGCTGATCGGGGTGCCGTTGCGATACCACTGATTGCCCGTCGCGCTGCTCGAGGTTAGCGTCACGCTGCCCGGTGAGCAGAATGTGGTTGGACCGCCTGCCACGATGGTAGGCGTGGCTGGCGCCGGAAGGACAGTGACACCAACACCGACGGAGGCAGGGCTGGTGCAGCCGTTCGCCGTCACGGTCGCGGTGTAATTACCCGCCAGCGTGGCCACATACTGCTGCGCGGTGGCGCCGCCGATCGGAGTGCCGTTGAGCGACCACTGATTGCCGCTTGCGCTGCTCGACGTCAGCGTGACGCTGCCGCCGGCGCAGAAAGTAGTCGGGCCGCCCGGCGTGATGCCCGGCGTGGACGGAATCGGATTCACCGTCACGACTGTGGCCGCGGACGCGAGGCTCGTGCACGAGTTTCCGTCGGTCGTCGTCACCGTGTAGTTGCCGCTCGCGGTGGCGACGTACTGCTGGCTCGTCGCGCCGCCGATCGGATTGCCGTTCAGGAGCCACTGATTGCCGCTTGCGCTGTTCGAGGTGAGCGTGACGCTGCCGCCCGTGCAGAAGGTGGTCGGTCCACCCGGCGTGATCGCCGGGGCCGCGGGCAGCGGATTGACCGTCACGCTCACGCCGGCCGACTGCGGGCTGATGCAGCCGTTCGCGGTAGTGGTCACGGTGTAGTTGCCGTTGAGCGTAGCGACGTACTGCTGCGCGTTCGCGCCGCCGATCGGATTGCCGTCCAGGAGCCACTGATTGCCGGTCTCGGTGCTCGACGTCAACGTCACGCTGCCGCCGGCGCAGAACGTCGTCGGGCCGCCCGGCGTGATGGCCGGCTGCTCCGGAATCGGATTGACGACGACCACGATCGAATCGGAGTACGCGCTGTGGCATCCCGAGCCGTTGAGTTGCGCGGTGTAGCTGCCGGACGTCGTGACGAGCAGCGTCTGCGCGGTCTCGCCCGTGAGCTCCGCGTTGTCGCGATACCACTGAATGCCCGTCGCGTTGTCCGACGTCAGCGTGACGCTGCCGCCTTCGCAGAACGCGAGCGGACCGCCCGGCGTGAGCGACGGCTTGGCGGGCGTCGGATCCTGAACGATGTAATCGGCGGAGCGCGGTCCGGCGCCGCAGCTGTTCACGCCTTCGACGGAGTACGTTCCGGCGCTCGTCGCGTCGTACGTCGCATTCGTTTCGCCGGCGATGAGGACGTTGTCTTTGTACCAGGCGTACGTTTCGGCGTTCGCCGAAGCGCTCGCGGTCAGCGTCAGCGCCTGCGCGGGGCAAGCCTTGTCGTTCGAGCCGGTGTCATTGACGGCCGCGCCGATGGACGGCGTGGTCGGCAGCGGATTGATGGTGACGGTCACGGACTCCGAGGACGGTCCTTCGCAGCCGAGGAGCGTGACGGCGACCGAGTAGTCGCCGGCGGTCGTGGCGGTGAATGTATCCGCGGTGGCGCCGAGGATCGGCTGGCCGTCGCGATACCACTGGTTGCCCGCCGGCGCGCTCGAGGTGAGCAACACGCCCGGGTTTGCGCAGGTGGCAACCGGACCGGCCGGCGTGATCGTCGGCGAGTCCGGAATCGGATTGATGGTGATGCTCGTCTGCGCCGATTTCTGGCAGCCGCCGGCTTCGATGATGTTCAGCACGAGACCGACGACGCCCGAAGTTCCTGCGGTGTAGGTGACGGTCTGCGAGGTGCTGCCGGAGGTGATCGAACCGTTGGTGATCGACCAGGAGTACGACGTCGCGCCGGCAGGGCCGGTGGCCGTGTTGCCGCCGGACTCCGAGCAGACCGACGTGGCCGACGGAGTGATCTCGATCGTGCCGCTGCAGTCCGCATTCACGAAGCACGCGGAAACGTCCGCGAGCTCCGGCGTGACGGCCGTATCGGTCGTGGAGAGGATCGCTTTGTACTGCAGGTAACGCTGGTTGTAGAACTGCGAGAGCGACGCGCCGCTGGTGGTGAAGAACGTCGCTGCCGTTTCATCGGGACCGACGAAGTTGAACGGGCCGGTCTCCGAGTTGCTCGCGGCGATCTGGAACTTCACGCTCGTATTGGCCGGCTGCGTGGCAGTCCAGGAGAACGTGCCCCAGATCGGCGTCAGTCCGCCGGCCGGGCTGCTGTCGAGTGTGCGAACGAGCTCGCCCGCCGGCGTGTAGCCACTGTCGATGTAGACGCGGAAGCCGAGATCGTTCGTGACGCCGCCATTGGTGGGGATGGTCCAGACCGTGCCGCTCGTCGCGCCGTTGAGGCGCGCGCCGCCCGGGTAGACGTCGTAACCCTGCCCGGTGGCCGAGACGACGCTGCGCACGATGGCGTAGGTTCCGGCGCCGGGAGCTCCGGTGGGCCGGACGACCAGCGCGTACTGCACGCCCGCGGTGACCGGAATCGGCGTGGCGAACGTGCCGGCGTAAAAAGCGGCCGCGCCGCCATTGAAGCCGGTAATCGTGGCGGTACCCAGATCGGCGCCCACCGGCAGGCCGGCTGCGGTGGCGCGGACGGAAAGCGTCAGGTTGGGGAACGGCGCGACCGTGCAGCTGCTGCAGAACAGTCGGATGTCTGCTTTGGTGATGACGCCCGTCACGGACGGCGTGAAGCTCTGGCCGGCCCACGTGCTCGTATTGAGCGCGACGCCGCTACCAGTCACGTTCACGGTGAATTGATCGACGCCGGTGGCCCTGGAGAGAAGGACGCTGTTCGGCGTGGTGGTGGTATCGACGGTGTCGGGCACGCCGAGCTCGAAGTCTGCCTTGCTCGTGTCGGTGAGGCAGCCGTTCGTGAGGGTCGACGCCAGCGCGAAGTCGCGCGTGGTCGTGCCGCCGTCGGTCACCGGAATCGAGAGATCGCTGCCGCTCGTGAAGCCGGGCTTCATCGCCGTGATGGATGGATAGGTACCGGCCGGCACATTGAACGAGTACCCGCCGGAGCCGTTGGTGGTCGCGGTGCGGATGCCGAGTTTGACGGTCGCTCCGCTGATCGGCGTGCCGCCGGGCGAGCTGGTCACCGTACCGCTGATGGTGCCGCCTGCGCCGACGGGCGTGCATCCCGGGTACGCGAACGAGCCGATGCGCGTGTGATGATCCAGGCCGTCGGTCGCGTAGTACTGGCCCGTGAACCAGAACGTGCAGCCGTCCGGATCGAGCGTCATGGCGGCGTAGTCGCCCCACCGCGTACATGTGCCGCCGCAGTTGCCGACCTGCGTGCCCGCGCCCTGCACGAGCAGCTGTTCGGAGAAGCTGAAGGTGTTGAGCGGGTCACCGGCCAGACGGCCTGCGTACCGCAGCGCCGGCTTGGTGGTGCTGCTCGACGTGTTGTAGCCGAGTGCGAGATCGCCGAGGCGGTTGATGGCCAGGCTGGGGATGAAGCGATTGATGGTGTTCGCACCATCCGGATCCCACGTCGCCGCCTGCACGACGTTGTCGGCCACGGTGCCGCCGGTCACGTTCAGCTGATACCAGCGCGGCGCGGCAGTCCCGTTCACCGCACGCCGCACGGTGTGCGTCGCCCAGAGCGATTCGACGCCGGCGAAGTTGGTGTACTGGTTCTGCATCATCGCGCGGATGTGCACGACGTCGAGGGCATTGCCGCCCAGCGACGGAGAATTCGCCACCGCCTGATTCGGCCATTGAGACGGAGAAAGCGGCGTTTCGGGACCGGTGAAGGTCGACTGCGAGATGCTGTCCCAGTCGACGTGAAACTTGTACACGGTGAGGGCATCCAGGTACTGCCATGTCGAAACGAAGTAGTTCGGCGTGCCGGGAGGCGGCGTGCCGGTCTGGAGGCGCGCGTTGCTGGGGAGCGCTGTGAACTCACTCTCGCCCATGTCGAACGAGACGACCTGCACGCTCGACTGGCCCGCATACATCTGCGTTTTGTTCAGCGCGTAGGCGCGCGCGCCGAGGTACGCGCCGCCGGAGAGATATCCGAAGGCGTTCACGCTCATGTAGAGACCGTCGGGCCAGATGCCGAACTTCGGGTAGTCGCCCAGTCCGAGGTCGATGGGAATCGAGTAAAAGTTCCAGCCGCCGCTCACCGGATCGTCGTTCATCGAGACGGCGAAGCACTGAAACGCGCCGGGAGGATTGACGACGTTGCCGTTACTCAGCTGGAAGGCAAAGTCGGTGATGATCCAGCGATCTTCGAACGTGTCGTAGAGCACGACCGGATCGCCAAAGTTGTTGTTGTCGCAAAGATTGCCGAAGTTGCCCTGCGCCATGAACGTGTTCAGCGGAACGCCGGCCACGCGTGCGCCATCGGACTTGCGATAGATGCCGATGGAGCTGTTGATCGATTGGACGTAGTAGTCCTTGCCGACGTCGCCCACCGTGTCGGGCGGATGGCCGTTGCCGAAGGTGTTGTAGTCGAGACCATCGAAATTCATGATGGGCGCCGGAGCAGCCGCCATTGCCACCGGCGGCGGCAACACCGCCTCGGTCGCCGCCGTCAGCCCGTTGGCCGTGTTCACGGTGCCGCGCTGGATCTCGGGTGCCTCATATTCGGGCCGCTCGAATTTCTGCACCGGCGTGCGCGGCAGGTGGCGAAGATCGAAGACCTTGCCGCTGGCCTTCTTCAAACGCATCTCCTGCGGCTTGCCGTTGTTTTTTCCCTTGCCCGGCGGGTTCGCCCCTTCCGCCTCGAGCTCGCCGTGGAAGGCGTCGGAATCGATGTCCGCCATCTGCTTCTTCGACGGCGCGGCGACCGTGGCCGCCACCGGCATCCGCTTGTGACTCGGCGCTGTGGCCGCGGGCTTGTTCGCTCTGCGGAACCACTTCCACAAGCTCGCGTCGGCGTTCGGGATGACGGAAAGGGTCAAAAAGAGGGCAAGAAAAGCACGTTTCATCGATTTCCTTTGAAGACACAACGGCAGCGCTACGCCCCCGAGAAGGGACGATCGGAGATGAGTTGGCCGTGATGGGACCTGGGTGTGCGGGACCTGCGCCGCGCATTATGCGTCAGGACATTCAAAAACGGAGTCGGCAATTGCGCTTTTCTGCGAAGGTGAATTGCCGACGCCCTTCGCCGACGCGTCGCTACCGGAAGCCTCTTCGGCTAAACTTCCGCTCGCCTCATGGCCAGGAAGAAAAACGCGACGTCCGCTGACATGGACTGGTACCTGATCTCGATCGATCGGCTGAAGCAGATCGGCCTCGTGGTCCTGCTCCTTCTCCTCGCCGGTGCAGGCTATTGGATCTGGCACAGCCAGAAAGCCAACCCGCGCAGTAACGCGGAATCGGCCATTGCCGACGCGAAGCAGGCGCTCAATCAGCTCGCGGCGTCAAAAGACTTCAACGCGCACCGCGACGAATTCGCGAAGGCGCAGCAGAAGCTCGAAGAAGCCGGCTCGCATCTCGCCGCCGGACGTTTTCAGGAAGCGCAGGGCGCAGCGGTCGAATCGCAAACGCTCAGCCGCACTGCACTGGCCGGTGGTGACGCGCGGGAGAACGACGCGCAGTTCCTCACCGTCGAAGGCGACGTGAAGTTCCAGAAGGCATCGTCGAGCGAATGGAAAGACGCCGACGCGCGCACTCCTCTCTTTAGTGGCGATTGGGTGAAGACCGGCGACCGCGCCTCCGCGGAGCTGATCTTCTCGAACGGCTCGCTCTACACGATCGGGCCGAATGCGCTGCTCGAAATCTACGTGGCCGTGAATCCGAGCACGAGCAAGAAAACGAACGCCGTGCAGATGCGCGTCGGCTCGGTGGAAGTGGCGACGAGCGACGACACGTCGACCGTGCGCACGCCGGGCACGCAGGTCGTCGTCGAATCGGAATCGGCCACGCAGGTCGGCGTCGATGCGGCCTCGAAGTCGACGGCCGTTCTCGCGATGAAAGGCACGTCCGCGGTTTCACCGGAGCAGGGCGGCGACGCCGTGCATCTCAACAGCGGCGAGAAAGTCACGGCCACGCCGGAAGGGACGATCTCCACGGTCAAGAAGCTGGCGCTGTCGCCCGCGCTTCTTTCGCCCGGCGACAATCAGGTCTTCCAACTCTCGCCCGATTTGCGCGTCGAATTCGTGTGGGATCAGCAGACCGGAGCGAACGGCTATCTGCTCCAGGTCTCGCGCTCGCGCCTCTTCGCCACCCTCGAGATCAACTCCCGCCGCACCAAAACCTCGGCCATCGCCAAAGTCACCTCGGAAGGCGCGTACTACTGGCGCGTGGCGTCGCTGGGTCCGGACGGCGATACCGGTCCGTTCTCCTCGTTCCGCCGTTTCCGCGTGGCGGGCGGTGGCGCGAAGACGAGCAACACCGACACCGCCGCGCCGCCGCTGACGCTGAAAAACCCGTTCAAGCTGGGCGGGCAGTTCTATATGATCGCCGGCACGACCGAGCCGGGAGCAACGGTGTTCATCAACGACGAGGAAGTCGACGTGACATCGAGCGGCACGTTCCAGAAGCTGGTGAGCTTCGAAAAAGTGGGACGGAACTCGGTGGTGGTGAAAGCCGTCGATGCGGCCGGCAATCAGACAGTACAATCGCAGACGGTGCTGGTCGAAGAGTAGTGATTCGCGCTTCGTGCGCTGCACGAAACACGCATCTCCATCAACTAATAGTCATGCGCCAGCGGCTGGCCGCTACTCTGGTCACTGTTTTGCACCCGCGCCCGCTGGCCCCCAGGTTGATCTCACAAAGGACACACAAAACAGAATGGCTGTGAAATCGCTCCTCTCGATGTTCTCGAACGATCTTGCGATCGATCTGGGGACAGCGAACACTCTCGTCTACGCGAAGAACAAAGGCATCGTCGTGCGCGAGCCGTCGATCGTCGCGGTCAACAAGATCAACAACAACGTCGAAGCGGTCGGCAAAGAAGCGAAGGAAATGCTCGGGCGCACGCCCGGCAACATCGTCGCCATCCGTCCGATGAAGGACGGCGTCATCGCCGACTTCGAAGTGACGGAGAAGATGATCAAGTACTTCATCGAAAAGGCGCATGGGCGCCGTTTTCTGGTGAAGCCGCGCATCGTCATCTCCGTCCCCTCCGAGATCACTCAGGTCGAAAAGCGCGCGGTCAAAGACTCTGCGCTGCGCGCTGGCGCGACCGAGGTGTATCTCATCGAGCAGGCCATGGCGGCGGCGATCGGTGCGGGATTGCCGATCACCGATCCGACCGGCAACATGATCGTCGACATCGGCGGCGGCACCACGGACGTCGCGGTGATCTCGCTGGCCGGCATCGTCTACTCGCGTTCGGTCCGTGTGGCCGGCAACGAGATGGACGACGCGATCATTCAGTACATCAAGCGCAAGTACAACCTCCTCATCGGTGAGCGCACCGCGGAGCAGATCAAGATGGAGATCGGCTCGGCGTTCCCGCTCGATGAAGAGATGACCATGGAGATCAAAGGCCGCGATCTCGTGGAAGGCGTGCCGAAAACCCTCGTCGTCAGCGACGAAGAGATTCGCGAAGCGCTCTCCGAGACGGTGGCCACGATCGTCGAAGCGGTGCGTGTGGCGCTGGAGCGCACGCCGCCGGAGCTCTCCGCCGACATCATGGACAAAGGCATCATCATCGCGGGCGGCGGGTCGATGTTGAAGAACCTCGACAAGCGTCTGCGCGAAGAAACCGGGCTGCCGGTCACACTGGCGGAAGATCCGCTGGCGTGCGTGGCATTGGGCACCGGCCAGATGCTCACCGACTTCAACCTCCTGCGAAAGATCTCGATCGAGTAAATCGTGGCGGCGGGGCAACCCGCCGCTTCGATTTGAGTAGTGGCCTGAATCCTGCTGATGCCCGAGTCGGAAAATGGCAGTCCCGACTGACGTCATCCCCCGCAGACCGACGCTTCTTTTCATCGTGGTGTTGTCGCTGCTCTTCGTGCTGATGAGCCTCAGCGCGCAGACGCGCTACATCGGCGAGACGCGCACCATGTTCGAGCGCACGGTCATGACCATCTTTTCGCCCGTCCCGAGAACCGTGAACTGGTTCGGTACGACGACGCGCGACATGTACCACGGCTATCTGGACATGCGCCGCGCCGTCAACGAGAACGTCGATCTCCACCGCAAGGTGGCGAGCCTGACGACCGAGAACCTGAAGCTGCGGCAATCGGAGACGGATCTGCGCCGCCTGCGCAGCCTGATGGCGTACTCCGAGCAGTTCGACCTCCGCACCTCCATGGCGCAGACGGTCATGCTCGACACGGCCGGACGGTTCAAGTCGATCATCATCGACCGCGGCTCCCGCGACGGCGTGGAAGTGAACGACGTGATCGCGAACGCGAACGGCCTGGTGGGCCGCGTCGTGCTCACGACCGCCGATCTGTCGAAAGTGCAGCTCGTCACCGACAGCAACTGTGCCGTCGGCGCGCTGCTCGAGCGCACGCGCCGCCAGGGTGTGGTGCGCGGCGACGGCTCCGGCGTCGTGCAGATGCTCGACATCCCGTCGCTCTCCGACGTGCAGCCCGGCGACGCCGTGCTGACCGGCGGCATCGACGGCATCTATCCGAAAGGCATCCCCATCGGCGTCGTCCGCGCCGCCAAACCCGGCGCATCGATGTTCAAAGACGTCGCAGTCGTCCCGGCGGTCGACTTCGGCACCATCGAGGAAGTCATCGTCATCCACACTCGCAAGATTCCGCCGGCGGTCATGAGGTACGCACCTTGAGGTGGTTACGCTTTTCGGTCGGGCTGCTGCTCGCCCTCACGCTCCATTCGCTGCTCGACAAGTTCTATCCGAACGCACTGGCGTTCTTCAATCCGTACATCATCCTGGTGGTCTACTACTCGATGGGCGGCAACATCGTCGGCGCGATCTTCGCCGGCGTGGCGGCCGGCTTCGTCCAGGATGCGTTTTCGAACGCGATGTTCGGCCTGCATGCCTTTTCTCTGACGGTCTGCGCGTACGTCGTGGCGTACATCAACGCCCGCCTCTCGCTCCGCGGCACTCTCGCCTTCGGCGCCTGCCTCGGCGGCGCAGTGATCGTCAACGAGCTGGTGATCTACATCCTGGTCAACATTCTGGTGAAGCAGCGCATCGAGATGTTCGAGCAGGCGCTGTTCATCAAGACCATCTTCACGCTCCTCTTCGGCATGCTCGTGTACCAGTTGCTCACGCTCTTCCTTCGCGAAGAACCGATCGACGCCACCCGCCGCGCGGCGTGGTGATGCTCGCTCGTTGAAATCCAGGTGACCTCATGCGCGTCTATCGCGACGATCAAAAGTTTCTGCAGTTCCGCATCAATGCCGTGATCTGGGGCATCGTGGGAGTGTTTGTCTTCCTGGCCGGTTCGTTCTGGTTCGTCCAGGGCGTGCAGGCCGAGAAGTACCGCGGCCTCTCCGAAGCCAACGCGCTGCGCGAGATCATCATCCCCGCCAAACGCGGTCTGATCATGGACCGCAACGGCAAGATCCTCGCGGACAACCAGCCCGCCTATTCGCTGCAGATCGACCGTGTGGTCATGAAGCCGCTGGTGAAAGCGGATGCGGCGCACAAGCAGAAGCTCTTCAACTTCCTCGCGCAGATCCTCGCGCTTCCGCCGCAGGAAGTGCAGACCCGGTGGGACAAGGAATCGGTGAAGGCGCCGGCGTCGCAGCCGTTCACGATCGCCGAAGATCTGACCATGGGCCAGGTGGCGTCGCTGCAGGCGCAGGCGCTGATGTTCCCCGAACTGAACGTCGTGCCGGTGCAGCGCCGCAACTATCCGTACGGCACGATGGCCGCGCACGTGATGGGCTTCATCGGCGAGATCGGCCAGAAAGAGCTGAAGAATCGCAACGATCTGAAGCAGGGCGATCTCGTCGGCAAGCGCGGCGTCGAGCTGATGTACGACTCGTACCTGCGCGGCAAAGCGGGCGCCGAATATTGGGAGTACGACGCCGACGGCCGCCGCCTCTCCGAATATCTCCCCGCCCGCAAGAATCCCGTCGCGGGCGACAACATCTATCTCACGGTCGATTTCGATCTGCAGCGGCGCGCCGAGCAGTACTTCATCGAAAACGAAATGGTCGGCGCCGCGGTGGCGCTCGATCCTCGCAACGGCGAAGTGCTGGCCATGGTCTCCTCGCCTGCGTACAACCCGAATGTCTATTCGAAACGGTTTACGCCCGAGGTTTGGAAGACGATCACGAGCAACCCGTTCAAGATCGAGCTGAATCGCGCCATCCAGGGCCTCTACTCGCCCGGCTCGGTGTTCAAAGTGGTCATGGCCATCGCCGGTCTTTCGGAGAATGTGATCGGACCAGGGACCGACTTTGGCTGCGGCGGCAGCGGCGTTTTCTTCGGCCGCCGGTTCCGCTGCTGGAAGCGTGAAGGCCACGGCTCGGTCGATGTCGAGCGCGCGCTGAAGGTGTCGTGCGACATCTTCTTCTACCAGACCGGCGCGCGCTTGGGCGTCGACAAGATCGCCGACTACGCGCACAAGCTCACCTTCGGCGAGATCTCGCAGATCGATCTCGATGGCGAGCGCGCCGGCATCGTGCCGTCCACGCAGTGGGCCACCGAGAAGCAGCACCGCAAGTGGTATCCCTCCGAAACGATTTCCGTCGCCATCGGCCAGGGTCCGCTCATCGTCACGCCGCTGCAGGTTGCGAACATGGCCGCGGCGGTCGCGAACGGCGGCAAGGTTTTCCAGCCGCACGTCGTGCGCTACGTCGATCGCGTGGAGAAAGACGGCACGTACAAACGCTTCCGCGTCCCGACGCGTGTGCTGCACGAAGTGCATCTCTCGCCGCCCGCACTGAACGCGGTGCGCGAAGGTCTCTGGAAAGTGGTCAATGAAGAAGGCGGCACCGGCGGCAACGCGCGCGTGGAAGGTCTGGACGTCTCCGGCAAGACCGGATCGGTGCAGG
>DASSMK010000263.1:0-26523 GCA_035688915.1 Thermoanaerobaculia bacterium | reverse complement strand
ACGGACGATTTAGCGCGAGTTGGCGGTAGCGGACGATTTAGCGCGAGAGTTGGCGGTAGCGGACGGTTAGCGCGAGAGTTGGCGGTAGCGGACGGTTAGCGCGAGAGTTGGCGGTAACGGACGGTTAGCGCGAGCGTTGGCGGTAGCGGACGGTTAGCGCGAGAGTTGGCGGCAGCGGACGATCTAGCGCGAGAGTTGGCGGTAGCGGACGGTTAGCGCGAGAGTTGGCGGTAGCGGATGCGGTGCGGCTGCGTCGCGTCGACGCCGAGGCGTTTCTGTTTGTCTTCTTCGTACTCGCTGAAGTTGCCGTCGAAGAAGAAGACGCGCGAATCGCCTTCGAACGCGAGGATGTGCGTGGCCACGCGATCGAGGAACCAGCGGTCGTGCGAGATCACGATCGCGCAGCCGGCGAACGTTTCCAGCGCTTCTTCGAGCGCGCGCATCGTGTTCACGTCGAGATCGTTCGTCGGCTCGTCGAGCAGCAGCACGTTCGCGCCCTCGCGCAGCATCTTCGCCAGATGCACGCGATTGCGCTCGCCGCCGGAGAGCACGCCGACCTTCTTCTGCTGATCCTGGCCGGAGAAATTGAAGCGCGCTACGTACGCGCGAGACTGCACTTCGCGCGGCCCGAGCTGGATGACGTCGCCGCCGCCGGTGATCTCTTCGAAGATGGTCTTGTCGGGATCGAGCGTGCGGTTCTGATCGACGTAGCCGAGCTTCACGGTCTCGCCGACGCGGATCGTGCCGGAGTCCGGCTTCTCTTCGCCCGTGATCATCCGGAAGAGCGTGGTCTTGCCGGCGCCGTTCGGACCGATCACACCGACGATGCCGCCGGGCGGGAGCATGAACGACATGTCGTCGATGAGCAGCTTGTCGCCGAAACCTTTGGCGACGTCTTTCGATTCGACGACGATGCTGCCGAGGCGCGGGCCGGCGGGGATGTAGATCTCGAGCTCCTGGAGCTTTTCCTTCGTCTCCTGATTGAGCAGGTCTTCGTACGCGTTGATGCGCGCTTTGCCTTTGGCGTGGCGCGCTTTGGGCGACATGCGAATCCAGTCCAGCTCGCGCTCGAGCGTTTTCTGGCGGCTCGATTCCGCTTTCTCTTCCTGCTGCAGGCGGTTCTTCTTCTGCTCGAGCCAGGAGGAGTAGTTGCCCTTCCACGGAATGCCTTCGCCGCGGTCGAGCTCGAGGATCCAGCCCGCGACGTTGTCGAGGAAGTAGCGGTCGTGCGTGACGGCGATGACGGTGCCGGCGTATTTCTGCAGATGCTGTTCGAGCCACTGCACCGACTCGGCGTCGAGGTGGTTGGTCGGCTCGTCGAGCAGCAGGATGTCGGGCGCCTGCAGCAGGAGACGGCAAAGCGCGACGCGGCGTTTTTCACCGCCGGAGAGCGTGGCCACCGGCGTTTCGGGCGGAGGGCAACGCAGCGCGTCCATGGCCATCTCGAGCTTCGAGTCGAGATCCCACGCGCCGGCGGCGTCGAGCTTGTCCTGCACCTTGGCCTGCCGGTCCATCAGCTTGTCCATGTCGGCGTCGGGATCGCCGAAGGCGTTGTTGATGTCGTCGAACTCCTTGAGCAGATCGAGCACCGGCTGCACGCCCTGCTCGACGATCTCGCGAACGGTCTTCGTCTCGTCGAGCTTCGGTTCCTGCTCGAGCATGCCCACGGTGTAGCCGGGCGAGATGACGGTTTCGCCGAGGTGGTCTTTGTCGGTGCCGGCAAGGATGCGCAGAAGGCTGGACTTGCCGGACCCATTGAGGCCGATCACGCCGATCTTCGCGCCGTAGAAATAGGAAAGGTAGATGTCTTTGAGAACCTGCTTTTTGCCGTGGTACTTGGAGACACCGACCATCGAGTAGATGATCTTGTTCGGTTCGGGTTGCGCCATAAGGGGCGGAGTTTACACTGCGCGGCTCGCAGGCGCCGTGCGCGTTGCTATTCGGATGCGTGGACGAGATTCGCGTCGGGACAGGCGCGCACCGCGTTGCGCAGCTCATCGATGTTTTTCGCAGAGATGACGCCGTTCTGCGCGACGGGAGTGAAGCCATACGCGTCGCGGCCGACGGCGGCGCGCGCGTTGTTCACTTGCGTCTGCAGTGAAGCGAAATCGGAGGCGCTGACGGCGGTGACTCCCGGCGTGATGGTGGTGAACGTCAGGGGCGACAGGCTGGCCGCGGCGCGAATGCGGTTCACGCCGCGCTGGATCTGCGCGACGTCGTCCGCGTGGATGGTGGTCACGCGCGGGACGGCCGCTGTGACCGGCGTATCGGGCACTGGCTTGATTGCGCTGAACGGCGAACGTTCACCCGCAACCACCGCGCGAACCTTATACAGAAACGACGCGCCCGGAACGCTCTCCGCGTCGTCGGTCCACGATGTCGCCGGCTCGTTTTGCCTGACGATGGCGAACGTTTCGGCATTGCAGCCGCGCGCGATCTCATACGTCGCGACGGCGGTTCCGGTCCACGACACGTTGTACGTCTCGCCGGACGGCGTGACCGTCACGTTCGTGGGCGCGGGGACGGTGGCGTGAAAAGCCGCGTCATCGCGGCCGATGGCGCTGCCGAAGTTCGTCATGAAGAACGCGTGCGTGTAGACGCCGAGGCAGGCTTCGTTCGAGCCGTCGCCGCGGCGGAAGACATTCGCGCTGACGTCGTATTGCGCCGCGGCCGCATTGAGCCGGCGCGTGAGATCGTCAGGGCAGAGCAGGAAATTCAGCGCTGCGCCGAGGCCGGTGTTCCAGTAGTGCAGTGATCGCGCGCCGAAGGCTGAGCCGTTCAGCGAGTATTGGCGCTGGTACGGCGCGTCGCCATTGAGGACGCCGTCGCTGGTGGTCCAGGCCAGGCAGTAGTCGGCCAAACGCGTCATCGTGCCCGAGGAGAGCGGCACATTCGCGCGGTCCGCTTCGTAAGCGGCTTTGCAGATCGACACGGCGCGCGGCGCATCGGCATCGTCCCAGTGTCCGCTCAGATCTTCGCGCGCCACCGCCGCCGCGGGCACTGACGCGATGTTCCAGGAGAATTTGATCGGCGGCACCGCGAACGACGACGTAAAGGCAGCGGCACCGAGATAGTTCTCAATGATGTCCGACGCAAGATCGGCGTACCGCGATTCGCCCGTCACGCGATACGCGGCGAGCATGGCCAGCGCGGCGTCGCCGTAATAGCCGGCGAACGTGAACGGATTGTTGTTCGTCACTGCGTTCGCCGCCGCGTTGCGTCCCGACGCAAGCCAGAACCGGCCGGCGCCGTAGCGATTGCGTGTGTCGCGGACGTCCGCATGCGCAAAGCGATTGGCGAGCCTGTTCGCGAGATCCTCGTACGTATCGCGCGCACTGGCAAACTCCGGCCGCGCCGCCGCGACGTACAGCGCGAGGATGATGCGCGCGGTGGCGTCGCTGGCGTCGTCGTCATTCCATGGCTCGATGCTCGCGGAACCGTTCGCTGCCACTCGCACGCGAACGTTCCACACCGGCAGCTTGCCGCTCGCGTCATACGAGGAGAGCGCTTTGACGGTATTCGTCCAATGCGCAAACGCGTCGACCGCCGCCTGGGTCTTGCTCAGCGCCAGCAGCAGACCGAATTGCGAGAGCTCGTCCGTGACGACGCAGAAATCATTCGGCCCCGCGGGGTGAGACGCGTCAAAGCATTTGTCGAGATGGTACGTGCTGCAGCTGTCGCTCGATGTGTATTTCGGCACGAACAGGCACTCCACCGTTTCGCCCGCCACGATGCAAGAGCGCGTGGAGGTGACGCCGGACGCGGCGAGCATGTCGCCGGTGATGTCGTCGTAAGTGAAGCTGCCGCCGATTCCGCTCAGCGCGAGATTGTCCGCGAGCGGCAGTTCATTCGTCGTGCGCGTACAGAGCGGCCCGTCCGCGCGAAGCGGCCATACCAGAAGAAAAACGACAGTGATGCACGCAACAATGAAAAAGCGCATGGTGACCTCGCGATGGTCGCCATGCGCTGCAAGATGTTCGCCGTCGTGACGGCTTTCCGTAAGTCGGCTACCGCAATTGCTTCAACGCTTCGTCGAGACTGAGCAGCTGCGGCGCAGCCGCTCCGCTTTGCGCGGGGAAATTGAAATCCGCACTAGTCTGGCCGGGCTCCATTGTCAGGAAGCCCGTGGCTCCGCTGATCGGATAGGCCTTCAGCGGCACAGTGAGCGGCGCGCCGATGGTGATCGTGCCGGTCACCGCGTCGTCGAAGTTCACGATGAACTGGCCGAGGACGTTTTGGAAGACGCCTTCGAAATCGATGTTGGCCGGCGGCCCGAGGATCGACGATGCGCCGAAGTTGTATTCGCTGCCCGGCACGTACGCCGGCACCCCATAGAAACTGACGTTGCTGCCGTCGAACGTCGACGAGCCGTTGAGCGTGACCAGAATGCGGTGAAAGTCCTGGTCGGGATTCGATTCGACGGAAAACCAGACGCTCGCGCTGTTCGTGCTCATCAAGCGTTCCGTTTCGCAGCGGCCATCACGTGCTGCTGTGTCGCCATGACATCCGTGGGCATGGTCGCTGGCGCGTTGCTCTGAGCGCTCTGCAGGTTGAACTGTCCTTGCGCCGTTCCGGCGGGCAGCGTGAAGATCGAGGAGCCGCCGAAGAGCGACATGCGGATGTCGACCGGGAGTGGCGGGTTCGCCACGATCGTGCCGGAGACGCCATTCGTCGCATCGACGAACGCCTGCACGAACATCTGCTCGAAGCCGCCCTGAATGAGGATCTGGTTCGGGAAGAAGATCGTCGCCGCGGCGCCCGGACCGCGTCCGCCATCATTCGAATCGACACCGTAAAACAGACCGCCGCCGCCGGCCTGCGGTCCGGTCGGGAAGTTCTGGTTGACCGTGATGGTGATGTTGCTCTTCGTCCGTTCGCTGTTCCCCTCGGACGACGTCCAAAGCAGGGTCACATTACTGGCCATGGGATCTCTCTCCTTTCGCTATCGAAAGACTGACACACGATGCAGTTTTCCGGAAGGAAGAGAAGACGGCGCTAATGAACGGTGTCGCTCACCGCGAGGACGTCCATGTCGCGCGGGCGCAGCACGGGCTCACTCGCCACCTCATCAAACGACACCACCACCAGCGTCTGGTCATCCTCGGGCGGCCGGTTCCGCGTGAACTTGCGCACGGCGTTGAGGATCGCTTTTTTGATGTCGTCGGCCTTCATCGCGCCGCTCTTCACGATCGTCGCCTCGAAGCGCTCGAAGCCGAACGGCTCGCCATCATCGTCCAGCGCTTCGATGAGACCGTCGCTGTAGAGGATGAGGCGATCGCCCGCGGAAAATTCGACGCTGTGCTCGCGGAAGGGCTCGCGGCGGCGGATGCCGAGCGGATAGCCCCACGACGACAGCGATTCGATGCGCTGCGTGGCGGCGCGATAGACGTACGGGTCGAGATGACCGGCAGAGGAGAAGCGGAGTGACTGCGCGCGCGAATCGAGCAGGCCGAAGAAGAACGTCATCATGATCCGCTTCGGTGCGGTCTTGATCACGATCTCGTTCAGCACGTCGAGCACGGCGCGCGGCGACGGGTCGTAATCGACCTGCACGAGCAGCGCGCTCTTGGCCATGGCCATGACGATGCCGCTGGTGAGGCCGTGGCCCGAGACGTCGCCGAATGCGATGCCGATGTCGCCGTTCGGTTGCGGCAGAAAATCAAAGTAGTCGCCGCCGATCTCGGTCGCTGCGCGGTAATGCGAAGCGACGGACGCACCGGCGAGACTCGGCGCATCGAGCGGCAACAGCGCCGCCTGAATGCGATTGGCGGCGTCGATCTCCGCCTTCACGCGCTCGCGCTCGACGATGCGCTTCACGTGCGGCGCGAGATCTTCGTACGTGTAAACGACTTCGCGTCGCGTGAGCAACGCGGCGACGGCGAAACCGACCGCGAGGATCAGCGGCACGGCGAGCGACAGCACGAGCTGCCGTTCGAGATCGCCGTGCGCGACCATCGCCAGCGGCAGCGCCGCGGTGAGCGCGCAGCCGAAGAAGAGTGCGATCGTGGCGGTGAGGAGATCGAAGGCGAGGAAGATGCCGATGATCGCGCCGATGCCGCCGAAGCCGAACATCGTGCGCTGCCAGAACGGTTCGATGGGTGGCTCGGCGACGCCGCCGATCATGCAGAGCAGCGCGGCGGCGAGGATGCCGGCCCACAGCATGCGGCGGCGGTGCGCAACCGCGAGCAGGAAGAGGATACCGACGACCGTGACCGCGATGGCCTGGCTCGCGGAGTTGAGCAGATTCACGAACGGGCCGCCGAGCGACAGGATCATCTCTGTGCCGTCGCCGATGGTCGGATGCGCGCTGCCGAGGAGAATGGGAATGGTGGCGACACCGAGGACGCAGGCGGCGACGAAAGGCGAGGTAAGCACGCCGTTCAGCACCGAGCGGCCGACGGTGGCGTTCAGCGGATCGCGGCGCAGGATGGCATCGAACGACGCGAGCCGCTCGCCCCACCGTTCGCGCGCGTAGCTTTCGCCGACCGCCCACGCCAGAAAGACCAGCACCGCGGTCGGCAATCCCATGAAGAGCAGCTTGAAGCCGCTGACGGCGAGCGCGGTCTGCTGCGCGTCGATGCCGCCCAGCCCTGTGCCTTCCGAGGCGGCGGCGGAGATGGTGATCTCAAAAATGATGGCGAGGAAGAGCGTCGTGCCGAAGAGGAATGACGCGGTGCCGACGCCCACTTCGCCGGCGTGATATTTCTTGAGGAACATGACGATCAGGATCAGCAGCATCAGGTAGATGCCGCCGAGCTGACCGAACGTGCCGGCCACTTCGCCGCTGTTGTCGCCGCGGTAGACGCTGCCGTCCGCGTACTCCTCGATCAGATCCCAGCCCGCGAATTCGTTGCCGTTGAAGTAGATGAAGAGGTAAGGGACGACGTTGTCGACGTTGAATTTCGTCGGCACGCGATAACGGAAGATCCAGTCGGTCCGATTGCGCTGCAGCGACGGACGCGCGGATTCGAATTGCGGATTCGGCGCGCCCGCGAACGTGCGCGAGCGAACGAACGCATCGGCGCGCGGCCGCAACTGCGCTTCGGTCGGTTGCGCTCCCGCTTCTTCCGCGCGTTTGCGCAGACGAACGGAAAGGATCTCGCCTTTGTAGCCGACGTAGACGTAGCCGTACGGCGGGAACTTCTCCAGGCCGCGGCGGTAGTAGGTGATTCGATAGCCGCCGAGGCGGGGGCCGATGGCGGGATCGTCCGCGGCGGCTCGGCGACGGGCGGGATCGGGATCGAGCACGCGATCGAGGAGCGGTGAGCCGACCCACGTGTCGTTCGTCCAGGCGCGATCGACGGGGATGCCGAGGCTGCGCGCTTCCTGGTCGGCGATTTTCTCGGCCTCGCCGCGGGTGAGCTCGATGCCATGCGGCTGCGGCGCGTCGAATCGGGGCAGGAGGAGCAGCAACCCGATCACGCCGAGGAGGCACGCCGCAAGAGGAGCAAATCGCTTCATGGGAAGATGTCGAATGATACCCGTTCGTTAAGTACGCCGCGGTTGCGGAGAAGTTTCGGTTTCGCGGCGGCGCGCGTGCGCTTCGCGCCCGCCGTCGGCCGGAGGCCGACGTTCAGGCTCACAGGCTCACAGGCTCATAGGCTCATAGCAGCGCGTGGGCTCCGAGCGCCGTGCTTGCGCGTTGTGGCGTGTGCGTTGTCGTGCGAGTTGCGACGCGTGTGCTGCTGTCGGGCGTTCGGCGGGGACCGAGGCTCAAAGGCGCAAAGGCTCAAAGGCGCAAAGGAGCGCGCGTGCTCCGAGCGCCGTCGCTCCGAGCGCGGTGTTGGCGCGTTGTGGCATGTGCGCAATGGCCCGAGTCGCGCAGCGTGTGCTGCTATGAGCCTATGAGCCTGTGAGCCTATGAGCCTGGCGTCGGCCACCGGCCGACGGCGTCGGCCATCGGCCGACGCGCACGCAGGTACACTTCCCCCGATGCAACGCAACGGCCGCTACGCGCTGACCGTCCTCACCTTCATCAACATGTTCAACTACGTCGACCGCTGGATCGTCGCGGCGGTGGTGGAGTCGATCAAAAAGTCGGAGCTGGCGCTGTCGGATACACAGCTCGGCGCGATCGGTGCGGGATTCATCGTTGTGTATGCAGTCACGTCGCCGGTGTTCGGATCGCTCGGCGATCGGAAGAAACGTCCGCCGCTCATTGCCATCGGTGTCGCGATCTGGAGCGTCGCCACCGGACTGGCGGGATTCGCGCGCGGCTTCTGGACGATGTTCATCGCGCGATCGACAGTGGGCGTCGGCGAAGCGGCGTACGGCACGATTGCACCGGCGTTGCTCGCCGATCAGTTTCCGATCGAGCGGCGCGGACGCGTGCTGTCGATCTTCTTCATGGCCATTCCGGTCGGTTCCGCCGCGGGCTACGTTCTCGGCGGTCTGGTCGATCAGCATTTCGGCTGGCGCGCGGCGTTCTGGATCGCCGGCTTTCCGGGGCTGATCCTGTCGCTGCTCGTCTTCTTCGTGAAAGATCCGCCGCGCGGCGCGCAGGATGTCGACGTCGCGCCCGCGCACATCAACGCGCACTGGTACGACGCGTACCGCGATCTCTTCCGCAACACTCCCTACATCCTCACCGTCCTTGGCTACGGCGCCTACACCTTCGCCCTCGGCGGCCTCGCCTTCTGGATGCCCGCGTTTCTCGAGCGCGTGCGCGGCATGCCGCGGTCGCAGGCGACGGTGACATTCGGCGCCATCGCGCTCTTCACCGGTTTCGCCGGCACATTCCTCGGCGGCTGGCTCGGCGATCTGTTCTTCAAGCGCTCGCGCCAGTCGTATCTGTGGGTCTCGGGCATCGCCACGCTGCTCGCGGCGCCGGCCACATATGTGGCGTTGTCGAGTCCCGATCACACGGTTTATCTCAGCGCGATCGTGGTCGCGGAGATCCTCATCTTCATGTGCACCGGTCCGGTGAACTCCGCGATCATCAACGCGGTGACGCCGGTGGAGCGCGCGACGGCGGTGGGACTGTCCGTCTTCGTGATGCATTTCGTCGGCGACATTCCGTCGCCGCCGCTCATCGGCGCACTCTCCGATCGCAGCTCGCTGGAGAAAGCATTTCTGATCATTCCGCTGGCGGTGCTGATCGCCGGAATCATCTGGAGCTGGGCGGCATGGCGCGGCGAGAAAACGGCGCCGGCGTGAGAAGCGCCATCCGCACGTTCCTGCGCTTCTGCGTGCGCATCTTCTATCGCCACATCGAAGTGGTGGGGGAGGAGCGCGTGCCCGGCGGCCCGGTGATCTTCGCGGTCAATCATCCGAACGGCCTGATCGATCCGCTGTTCCTCCTCAGCTTCGTGCCGCGGCCGATCTCGTTCCTGGCGAAGGCGCCGCTGTTCCGCTATCCGCTCATCGGCTGGTTCGTGCGCAAGCTCGAATCGATTCCGGTTTATCGCAAGCAGGACAACACGAAGGGAACGAACGCGGAGACGTTCGCAAAAGCGCGCGAGGTGCTGCAGCGCGGCGGCACAATCGCCATCTTTCCTGAAGGGACGACGCACAGCGATCCGCAGCTGCGCGAGCTGAAGACCGGCGCCGCGCGCATCGCCCTCGGTGCGAATCTCGATGCGCTCTCGGTCGTGCCCGCGGGCATTTACTACACCGCTAAGCAGAGCTTTCGCAGCGCGGCCATGCTCGTATACGGCGAGCCGATTCACGTGCGGCCGCGACGCAGCGATGCAGACGAAGGCGCGGAGCCTCCGGCGGCGGAAGTGGATGGATTGACCGCGCGCATCGATGAAGGGTTGGACGCCGTCACGCTGCAAGCCGATTCGCACACCGCGCTCGATCTGGCCGGACGCGCCGAAGACATCTTCACGGCGCACAACGAAACGCCGCTGGCGGAAGAGCTGGAGATCCGTCGCCGCTTTCTCGATGGCTATCACTACTTGCGCACGCACGATCCGGAACGGCTGGCGCGGCTCGAATCGAAAGTGCGGCAATTCGCCGGAGAGCTGGAGCGGACCAATATCGACGTGAATCTGCTCTCGCGCAACATCGGCATCTGGCGCGTGCTGCGGATGATCGTGTGGCTGCCGCTCGCGCTGGCCGGCATGATCGTCAACTACTTGACCTATCGCCTAATCGGCATGCTGGCGCGGCGCGTGTCGAAAGGGGAGTACGAGATGCTGGCCACGATGAAATTCATCGGCGCGCTGCTGCTCTATCCGCTCACCTGGATCGCGCTCGCGTTCGTGATCGATCACTACTTCGGCTGGCCATACGCGGTCGCGTCGCTGTTCGTGTTGCCGCTTCTCGCGTACGTCGCGCTGCGCTTCTTCGAGGATCTCGATGGTCTGATCGGACGCGCTCGCGCGCTGTGGCATCCGTCGCGCGCAAGACTCGAAATGCAGCGCCGCGAGATCCGGGACGAGTTCCTCAGCGTCGCGAAATCGATGGAATCGTGATCCCCATCACGCTCCGCTGCGCGCCGTCAATCAACTTCCTCCCATCCGTCACAACCGCGTAACATGGCGGCATCCCAACTGAGGCATCATCCCGCGCCTATGTCTCGAAGACTCTTTGTCGTTCTATCGTTCGTTTCACTGATTGCGTTACCCACATTCGCCGCGCGTCGTCGCGCGGTGGCGACACCCACTCAGTTCCCGCAGTGCAGCATGGTCACCGGCCTGCCGTCGGTGTCGTTCTCGACCGACCGCGGCACGACCGTCACGAAGACGGACACGGAGCTGCACGGTCTCGCGTACACGTACGGCCTCACCGCCACGCCGAACGCGAACGTGCTGTACGCGTTCACGAACGCGCAGCTGTTCCGCACCAATGACGCCGGCTGCTCCTGGTCCCTCGTCGCCGAAGATCCCGACATCCTCGGCCAGTTCCCGCCGACGCTCGCCGCCGCGGGCACCGACCGCGTGTACATCTGGTCCGACAATCGTTCGTACACGCTGCGCTACGACACGGCCACCGGTCTGACGAAGCTGAAGCAGCCCGCCGACTTTCTCGGCTTCGCCGTCGATCCCGCGAATCCCGACCACGTCCGCGCCGGCGGCAGCGACGGTGCCATTCACGAGAGCACCGACGGCGGCGTGACATGGAATCGCATCGGCGCGCTCGAAACGTCGGGCGAGATCATCTATCGCTACGTGTTCGATGCGAAGGATCTCAATCACATCGTGGCCGGCATGACGCGGCAGGGCGCGTTCGTGACGCACGACGGCGGACGCACGTGGCTGCGCGCGACCGGCATCGCCAAAGGGATGGCGAACGTTTTCAACTTCGCGATCTCGCCGGTCGATTCGAACTACGTCTGGGCGATGACCATCGATCTCGCCGAGACCGACACCGCGCCGTCGTTCGGCCGCTACATCCTGCTTTCGACCGACGGCGGCGCAACGTATCGCCGCGTGATTGGTGAGACACCCGAAGTGCAGATCGTGAATCAGCCGGTCATGGTCGCCGATCCGGTCAATCGCGACATTCTCTACTTCGTGTTCGGCACGTACTTTCAGGATTACGGCACCGACATCTATCGCGTCGACGCGTCGACGAATTCGGTGTTGATCGCGCACAACGATTACGACGACGTGAATGCGATCGCCTTTTCCCCCGCCGATCCGAACGTGATGTACCTCGGCCTGGAAGTGCAGGAAGTGCACTAGCGCGACCTCCACTATCATCCGCGTCGTGTCGCCCGTTCGCGTCTTCATCTTCCTCGCTGCGATTCTCGGTCTCGCGCATGCGGCGGTCACTCCGCCGCTGCGCGTACCGGACGAGGTGACGCACTTTTGGCGCGCGGTGTCGGTGTCGCGCGGCACGTTCGTTCCGAAAGCAGGACCGCGCGGTGCTGTGGCGCCGCTGCCGAGCGGTTTTCGCGAGCTCGCTTTCGTCTATCTCGTCGATGCGAAGGTGTCGCGCGATGACGTGCGCGTCGCGCGCGAAGTGGAGCTGCACGAGGAGCTGCCGGTTGAACTGCCGTTCGTGGCGAGCTACACGCCGGTCGCGTACACGCCGCAGATCCTCGCGGCGTTCATCACGCGGCTCTTCCATGCGCGGCCGTTCTTCGTGTTTTACGCAGGACGTCTCGCGGCGCTCGCGGCGTACATCGCGCTGATCGCGCTGGCCATTCGCATCACGCCGCATCTGCCATGGGCGTTCGTGGCCGCGGCACTGCTGCCGATGTCGTTGTCGCTCGCCGCGTCGTGGTCGGCGGACGCCATGGCCATCGCGCTCGCGTTCCTGCTCACCGCCGCGCTACTGCGCAAGTGGCAGCCGCTGATCGCATTTCTCCTCGGCCTGGTGAAGCCCGGCTACTTTTTGATCGCGGTGATGACGTGGCGCCGCTGGTTGACGGTCGTCGCGGCCATCGCCGGCTCCGCGATCTCGATTTACGCCGCGTCGCAATTTCCGGCGCCGACGCGCGGCAGCACGTCCATGCAGTGGCTCTGCATCCGCTCGCATCCGCTGGCTACGTTCGGCATCGTGCTGCGCGATTACGCGGAGAACGCGTTCACCTATCTCGAACAGATGGTGGGCCGGCTCGGACTGCTCGATGTCTTCCTGCCGATGTGGGCGCTCTGGCTGGCGTGGCTGCTGCTCGCCGCAATCGCGTTCACCGCGGGCGAGCGCATTCCGCGCGCCACGCGCATCGGCGCGCTCCTCGCCACGATCGCCACGCTGCTCGGCACATCGTTCACGTTGTACGTGACGTGGACGTCGCCCTGCGCGCCGGTCGTGGAAGGCGTGCAAGGCCGCTACTTCATCCCCATCCTGCCGATGGCGCTGTTCGCGATCGGCAATCCGTGGTGGAAGGGGAAGCGCATCGGCGCGTTCGCCGTGGCGATCGTGAGCGTGGTGGTGAATGTCGCCGCACTCTACGCGATGATCGAAGCGGCGTACTGATTCACTACACTGGACGCGTGACGTATCGCGAATTCGCGCCGGCGGCGGCGCTGGCGCCATGGGTGGAGTGCTTCTGGACGCGCAGCGGCGACGCGTCGGAGCGCGTGGTGCGCGTGCTGCCCGACGGCTGCGCCGATCTCGTTTTCGATCTGACCGCGGAAGAGGGCATGGCGGTGGGGACGATGACGGCGCCGCTGGAAGTGCGCGCCAGCGATCACGATTTTCTCGGCGTGCGTTTTCGTCCGGGACGCGCCGCCGCGTTTCTCCGTTTGCCGCTGGCGGACATCACGGACGCGCACTTGCCTGTGCGCGATTTACACGTGCGCGATGTCGTCTCGCTCGAAACCGAATTGCTGCGCAGGCTGGCGCGCGCAGAAGTGCCGGAACCGCGCGTCGACGCAGCGGTCGATCGCATCATGAAGAGCGGCGGCGCGCAGCGTGTCGAAGAGATCGCCGACGACATCGGCATCTCGCGGCAGCATCTGGCGCGTCAGTTTCAGCGCCATGTCGGCGTGTCGCCGAAGATGTTCGCGCGCGTGATGCGCTTTCGCCGAACGATGGAATCGCTGCGTTCTGACGAGACGATCGAGTGGGCCGACGTGGCGGTGCGGCATGGGTATTACGACCAGTCGCATTTGATTGCGGAGTTTCGCGAGCTCGCCGGCGACACGCCCAACGCGTTCCATTTTTCCAATCGTTGAGCGCGAGCGGCGCGCTATGTTGCGCGCATGAAGATCACACCTGTTCTCGTCGTTCCTGCCATCGAGCCGCTCTTGCCCTTGTGGGACGCGCTCGGCTTCACGCGCTCGGTCGAAGTGCCGCATGGCGACGCACTCGGCTTCGTCATCCTGACGAAGGAATCGCTGGAGGTCATGCTGCAGACGGAGAGCAGCGTGCGCGGCGACGAGCCGAAGGTGCTGGAAGGGCCGAAGCCGATCGGCGCGTCGGCGCTGTTCATCGAAGTCGAGGATCTCGACGCGATCGTGGGACGGCTGCCTGCCGGCGCGGACATCTTCGTCGAGCGGCGCACGACGCCGTACGGCGCCACGGAAACGTTCGTCCGCGACGCCGCCGGCAACGTCCTGGTCTTCGCGCAGTTCGCGGCGTGATTCAGCGGCGGCGGCGCGTGGCGGTGGAGTCGAGCGAGAGCGGCGGCTCTTCGGCCGGCGTGGGTGTCATCAGAACGCCGGCGGCGATCGTGAGCAAAGCGACTGCGATCATTTCGATGCGAATGCTCGGAATGGAGACGAACACCACCAGCGCGAAGGCGCCGGCCAGAGTGAGCCAGAGATGCGCGCGAAGGTCGCGGCGAAGCACGGCGCTCGCGGCGAGGGCGCAGAACACCAGCGCGGTCATCCCGAAAAGCACCTGACAAAGCGACACGATCAGCATCGGGTACCTCCTACAACGCAAAAAGGGGCGTTACGCCCCTTTTTATCGGCTGTTCTTGATCACAAAAGAACGGGAGCTGTACTGCCGCTCGGCCGTGGGTGTTAGCGAAGAGCGTGCCCGGCGCGGCCGTGCTGTGTACGAAAAAGCCGTTTTTGGCGTGTGTTAAGGTGCAAAGCGGTCCACGTCGCCCGCTCGAAAGGAGCTCCATTCATGCGCCGTCTTTCCCTCCTCTTCTCTGCCATCGGCCTGTTCGCCGCCATCACCACATTCGCGGCGAGCGATCCGACCTACACCGCCATCCGTGCGTCGCGTCCCGACGGACGCACGATCGCGCTGCAGAACTTCACGTTCGATCGCGACGTGTTTCACTTCACGCTGAACGGCACGCTGCATCTGCTCGCGCCGGTCGACGGCAAGGAAGTGGGCGCGGTGTTCATCGGCGCCGGCTCGTACGAACTGAAGCCGGCATCTGTCGGCGAACTGCGGCAGCTGACCGTGCTGACGAGCGACGAGAAGTTCACCTCCCTCGTCGATCAATTCGACTCCGCCGTCTTCCTCGGCACCGCCATCGTCGACATCGCGTCGAAAGCAGCCGCGCCGGTGAAAGCGACCGCGGATGCGAATGCGGTGCAGCGCTACGAACGCTATCTCGAGCGGCAGCGCAAAGACCTGACGACGAACGTGCACCTGCGCGTGCTGCAGGAGCAGCTGGACGGCGGCGAGCCGTTCTTCTACGCGTTCGTCGACGGGAAGAAGTATCCGCCGGCCGCATTGATCGTCGATCCCCGCAGTGCCGACGCGATGCGCCTGGTTCCGCTCGATTTCGGCGGCGAGCAGACGGCGATGATCGTCTTCGATTCGCAGAAGGGCGGCGTCTGGTACGCGAGCCGTTATCGCAGCGAACTGCAGAAAGGCTCCGGCACCGTCGTGCCGCCGCTCGCCGATGCGCAGCGTTACGTGATCGACGCGACCATCAACGATGCGCAGATGAACGCCACGACGACGCTCACGCTCGCGGCGACGAACAACTTCCGCGTGCTGCCGGTCGATCTCGCATCGCGCATGCGCATCTCCGCGGCGTCGTTCGGAACGGACGGCACGCAGTGGACGCCGGTGCCGTGCATCCAAGAGGACGCGAAAGGCGATGCGGACGTGGCCATCGTTTTTCCGCGGCAGATCCAGCGCGGCGAGACGATCCAGCTGAAGCTCACGTACGGCGGCGATGACGTGCTGGCCAGTGCCGGCGACGGCAACTTCACCGTCGGCGCGCGCACGAGCTGGTATCCGAATGTCGGCATCGGCAACGACGTGGCCGATTACGAATTGCACTTCACGACGCCGCAGAAGTTTTCGGTCGTCTCCGTCGGCGAAGAAGTAGAGAACAAAGTGAGCGGCGAGCAGCGCGTCGCCGTCTGGAAGAGCACGCATCCGCTGCGCGTGGCGGGCTTCAACTACGGCAAGTTCAAGAAGCTCTCGCAGTCCGACAAAGACAGCGGGATGACGTTCGACGTCTACACGAATCCGGGCGAGCCGGACATCATCCGCGACATCAATCGCGCGCTCGATTCCGCAGGCGCTGCGATGGGCGAGCTGGGCGATCCGCAGATGGAAGACATCTACGTCGGCCCGCGCCACATCAAGATCGACACCGGCTCGCTGGCGAAAGCCGCGCTGGCCGACGGCATCAACACCGCGCGCACCGCAAACGCGTACTACGGCACGCTGCCGTCGAATCGCGTGGCCATCACGCAGCAGTCGCAGTGGTTCTTCGGCCAGTCATGGCCGGGCTTGATCTATCTCCCGTACGTCGCCTTTGTGAACGGCACCGTCCGCAACACCCTCGGCCTCAACGACGTGAAGGATTTCGTCGACAACGTCGGCGCCCACGAGCTGGCGCACCAGTGGTGGGGCCATCAGGTCGGCCCGCGCACGTATCACGACACGTGGCTTTCGGAGGGCTTCGCCGAATTCACCGCGGCGCTGGTTGCGCAGCAGACCGGCGGCTGGCCGCGCTACGACGCGTTCTGGGAGAAAGCGCGCCGCAACATCATGGAGCGCCCGCGCGGCGCGGCAATCGACAACCTGCAGGCCGGGCCGATCTCACAGGGTCCGCGTTTGCGCTCGTGGCTGAATCCCGCCGCGTACGACGTGATCGTCTATTCGAAAGGCGCGTACGTGCTGCACATGCTGCGCATGGCCATGTACGACCGGCAGAAGGGCGACGAAGCGTTCATGGCGATGATGAAAGACTTCGCTTCGACGTACGCGGGCAAGAGCGCGACGACGGGGGATTTTCAAGCCATCGTCGAAAAGCACGCCACGCCGAATCTGCGTCTGACGCAGGACGGCAAGCTGAACTGGTTCTTCGAGCAGTGGGTGTACGGCACCGCGGTTCCGAAGATCACATCGAACCTGACGTTCACGCCCGGCAGCGACGGCAAGTACAAAGTGACCGGCACGATTGCGCAGAGCGAAGTGCCGGCCGGTTTCGCGTCGATTGTTCCGATCTACGTGCACTTCGACAAGAACAGCTCCGCCAAGATCGGCGGCGCGGTGCTGATCGGCAGCACGTCCAAGCAGATCGATTTCGAGATCGCGCTGCCGAAGAAGCCGCAGCGCTTCGCGGTGAATTCGATGCACGACGTGCTGTCGCGGTAAACGCGCGCAGCGGTAAATGAAAAAGGGCGAGCCGTGAGGCTCGCCCTTTTGGTTTGATGCGGAGAATCGAGGCTTAGTACATCCCGCCCATGCCACCGCCCGGCATGGCCGGTTCCTTCTTCTCGTCTTCCTTGATCTCGGAGACGAGGGCTTCGGTGGTGAGCATCAGGCCGGCGATGGAGGAGGCGTTGAGGAGCGCCTGCTTGGTCACCTTGGCCGGGTCGATGATGCCGTTGGCGATCATGTCCACGACCTTCTCGTTGCGGGCGTCGAAGCCGTTCGTACCGCCGGCTTTGCGCACTTCATTGAGAATGACCGAGCCTTCGAGGCCGGCGTTGTGAACGATCTGGCGGAACGGCTCTTCGAGCGCGCGCTTGATGACGTTCACGCCAACCTTCACGTCGCCTTCGGCCTTCACGTTGTCGATCGCTTCGATGGCGCGGAGCAGAGCCACGCCGCCGCCCGGGACGATGCCCTCTTCGACGGCAGCCTTGGTGGCGTGCATCGCATCTTCGACGCGCGCCTTCTTTTCCTTCATCTCGGTCTCGGTGGCAGCACCGACCTTGATGACGGCGACGCCGCCGACGAGCTTCGCCAGACGCTCCTGGAGCTTCTCGCGATCGTAGTCGGACGTCGTGTCTTCCATCTGACGGCGGATCTGCTTGACGCGGCCCGCGATCGTTTCCTTGCGGCTCTTGTCATCCGTGTCGGTGACGAGCGTGGTGTTGTCCTTGTCGATCGAAACGCGCTTGGCGTCGCCGAGGTCTTCCCACTTCACGTTCTCGAGCTTGACGCCGATGTCTTCCGAGATCAGCTTGCCGCCCGAGAGAATGGCGATGTCTTCGAGCATGGCCTTGCGGCGGTCGCCGAAGCCCGGCGCCTTGACGGCGGCGACGTTCAGCGTGCCGCGGAGCTTGTTCACGACGAGGGTGGCGAGCGCTTCGCCTTCGACGTCTTCCGCGATGATGAGGAACGGCTTGCCCTGGCGGGCCACCTGCTCGAGGATCGGCAGGAGGTCCTTCATCGACGAGATCTTCTTCTCATAGATGAGGATTTTGGCGTTCTCGAGGACCGCTTCCATGCGCTCCGGATCGGTCACGAAGTACGGCGAGAGATAGCCGCGATCGAACTGCATGCCCTCGACCACTTCGAGGACCGTGTCCAGGCCGCGCGCTTCTTCGACGGTGATGACGCCGTCTTTGCCGACCTTCTCCATGGCCTGGGCGATGATGCCGCCGATCTCTTCGTCGTTGTTCGCCGAGATCGTGCCGATGTGCTGGATGTCTTTGCCCTCGACCGGACGGGCGATCTTCTCGATGTGCTCGACGGCGGCGCGCACGGCGAGCTCGATGCCGCGCTTGATCTCCATCGGGTTGGCGCCGGCGGTGACGTTCTTCACGCCTTCGCGGAAGATGGCCTGCGCCAGAACCGTGGCGGTCGTGGTGCCGTCACCGGCGATGTCGGAGGTCTTCGACGCCACTTCGCGAACCATCTGCGCGCCGGCGTTTTCGAGCTCGTCCTTCAGCTCGATCTCCTTGGCGACGGTCACGCCGTCCTTGGTGATCGTGGGCGAGCCGAACTTCTTCTCGATGACGACGTTGCGGCCTTTGGGACCGAGCGTCACTTTCACTGCATCCGCGAGCTTGTTCACGCCGCGGAGAATGGCCTGACGGGCCTCTTCGCTGTAGGTAATTCTCTTGGCCATGGGTGGTTCTCCTTATGCTTCGAGGATCGCGAGGATCTCGTCTTCGCGAAGAATCGTGTACTCGGTGTCGTCGAGCTTGATCTCGGTGCCGGAGTACTTGCCGATCAGGACGGTGTCGCCCTTCTTCACGTCGAGCTTCATGCGCTCGCCCTTGTCGCTGAACTTGCCTTCGCCAACGGCGACGACTTCCGCTTCCTGCGGCTTTTCTTTGGCCGTGTCGGCGATGATGATGCCGCCACGGGTCTGCTCTTTCGCCTCTTTGCGCTTCACGACGATGCGGTCATACAGCGGGCGAAGCTTGAGGTCAGTTGCCACTGCCATAGGGACTTCTCCTTTCGAATCTTCGAGGTAATTTCGCGGCTGCCGCCGCGGATGGTTGACTGATAGGGAAGCTGAGTGTTTGGCACTCACGCTTCACGAGTGCTAACAATATGGCCGCAGATTTATTCTGTCAAGCGGTGGAGCTAAAGCGCAGCAGCGGCGCGAGTTAAGCGGCTACTTGCGCATCGCGCGAGCAAGCTCGAGTTGCTGCAGCTCGCGCGCGATGTTGGGGTTTTCGGGATCCAGCACCAGCGCCTGCTTGTACGCCGCTTCGGCCTCGTCGTACTTGCCGGTCACGCCGAGGTAGCGGCCGAGGAGATAGAAGCCGCTGCGGTAGGAGGGGATGACTTCCGTGACCACCACATCGTCCGGCTCGTAGCGCACGGTGCCGTCGGCGAGACCGCGCAGCTCGAGCTTCGGGAGCCTCGTTTCGCGCAGCGCGTGACCGG
The DNA here is from genome assembly GCA_035688915.1 of Thermoanaerobaculia bacterium. GTDB lineage: Bacteria > Acidobacteriota > Thermoanaerobaculia > Gp7-AA8 > Gp7-AA8 > DASSMK01. The sequence continues at coordinate 7,128 of DASSMK010000263.1, read as the reverse complement.
GAACGTATTCGAGCACGATGCCGCGCGGCACGATGTCGTAATCGGCTTTGATGCGCGCGAGCATGTTCTGATCGAGCGGGTCGGTGCTCATGGCCACGTCGTGCGTCGCGTACACGTGTCCGCCGGCCGCGATCTGCTGGTGAATGATGGCCAGGATCAGATCGTCGAGCTTCGCGTTCATGGTCTGGCTCATCGTCGGATCGTTGTGCCATTCCGCGTCGTCGCGCTCGAAGTGCACGAGGTACGGATGCAGCGCGTCGAGCTCCGGCATCACCTTGCGCATCAGCTCCGGATAGCGGCGCTGCAGCGATTCGACGTACCAGGTGCGAATGAGCATGCCGTGCTGCATGGCGGTGACGTCGCGGCGCGGCTTCTCCGCTTCGAGCACGTAGAAGAGCGGCGAGTAAAGCTCCCAATCGCCGGTGAAGAGGAGCGCGTTGCGATCCATCGTCTTCAGCGCGTTGTCCGCGTAATCGTGCGCGACGTAGAAGCGGCTGCGGTCGCGATATGGCCAGTGCACGATGGCGGCGAGCAGCGGAAGCGCGAGCAGCGCGAGCGGAATCCAGCTGCGCTTTTCACCCAGCGTCGCGGCGCCGAAGCCGGCGGCAATGTTGAGCGCGAGAAAGGCCGGGAGCAGATACGCGTCTTCGTCGTTGACGATCGGATAGATGAGCATCCACGCGCACGCCGCGCCGAAGAGCAACAGCAGGAGCCAGAAGAGCGTGCGATCGCGGCGCCATGCGGCGAGGAAGCCGTAGACGGCGAGCAGCAGCGCGAGCGGCATCCACGGCGGTCCGAGCTCGCGGCCCGCGTAGCGCGCGATGTCGTCGACCTGCGATCCCTGATTGTTCGTGTTGATGTACGCGCGATATTGCGCGGCGGTGATGTGGCGCACGAAGCGCTCGCCGGTTTCCGGATCGCCCCAGTTCAGCAGCGGTCCGCGCGCCGCGGCGATCGGCAGATACGCGTAGACCGCGACGAGTGAGGCGATGGCGATCGCGGCAGCGATGAAAAACACGCGCGATTTGAAAAAGTCGAAGCTGACGGTGCGGAAGACGAGCACGGCGATGCCGATGAGCGTGAGTCCGACTGTGACGTGATGAACGCCGAGGGCGAGGCCGAAGACGGCGGCGGCGGCGTAGAGGCGCCACATCTGCTTCGTGTTGCGCCACGACAACATGAACCAAATGATCGTCGCGATGAGAAACGTGTTCAGCGCGTAAACCTCCGTCACCGTCGCGTAGCCCCACAGCGTGCGTGCGAAGGTGAGGAGCAGTCCCGCGAAGAACATGGCCTGCCAGCGTTTCGTCACTTCGCCGACGGCGAGCGCCGTCATCGCGCAGGCCAGTGCGGCGAAGAACGCGCTGGCGAGATTCGCACGCACGGCGATGGAGCCGAGCGGCAGTGCGGTGAAGAGATGGGTGAGCATGACCCACAGCGGAAAGCCGGGCGGATGTGCGACGCCGAGGTCCCAGGCGGCGATGGTGAGTGCGCCGCTGTCGACCAATGCCACCGTCGGCGCGAGCGTTTTGACGTAGACGCCGAGCGCGATGAGAAAGACGGCGACGGTGGTGACGAGGCGGGCGGCGCGATCAGTCATGCGAGCGGGCGTAGTTTAGGCCACACCGTTCGTCACAGCGGCGTGGCGACGTACGTCCGCTCGTTCTCGACGTTGCCGGTGTTCAGCGTCGACGCCGGCTCGAAGAGCAGCGCCTTCACTTCTTCGCGCGCCACGGGCCGGTGCTCGACGCCTCGCGGCACGATGCAAAACTCACCTTCGCGCAGCGTGGTGGTGTGGTCGCGGAACTCGATGTCGAGCGTTCCTTCGACGACGAGAAAGAGCTCGTCTTCGTGCTCGTGGTGATGCCAGACGAATTCGCCGAGGAGGCGCACGATCTTCACATGCTGGCCGTTCAGCTCACCGACGATGCGCGGTTGCCAGTGCTCGGTGAACATGGCGAATGCGTCTTCGAGATTGACGGCGTTCATGCGCGCGAGTGTACGACGCTCACTCGGCGAACGCGTCGCTCAACACGCGCGCGAACGCTTCGGCGGGTGTGTTGCCGACGCGATAGATTTCGCTCGGCAGTTCGTAGCGAAAGATGACGCGGCCGTTCTTCATCACGACGGCGTGCGCTTCGCGGCGTTTGCGGCCGCGGCCGAGGCGCTCGAGGGTGCCGTCGAACCGTATGACGACCGGCGCGGAGTCGACGATCGAAACTTGCGGCGCTTCTTCACGAATGGCATTGGCGAGCGCGGCGCGCTCCAGCGGTCCGGCGCGCAGCGCGATTTGCGTCACGCCGCTCAGCTGCTGACGGAGTTGCTGCAGCGCCGCTTCGTTCGTGTCGCTGTCGCCGCCGTCGGTGTAGGGCGTGAGCGAGGATGCGACGGGCGGCGGTTCGGGCTCGGGCTCCGATTCGGAGTTGTCCTCGCTGCCGCCTTTGCGTTCGGGTTCGATGGTCGCGGTGCGCGGTTGCGGAGAGCGCGCGTCGGGGTCTTCGCCTTCGTCGGCGGTCTCGGTCGTGGCTGTGGTTTCCGACGTGGCGGTGAGCGTCGTGTCCGTGGTTTCGTTTTCGGCGACCACATTCATCGTGCTGGTCGGCGCCGTCGCCGCGGACGCCGTTGTGGTCGTGTTGCTCGCCACCTGCTCCGGCTTCTCCGGCCAGAGCAGCCACGCCGCGATGGCGCCGAGTGCGAAGAGCAGCACGATGGCGATGAAGACGATGGGGAGAATCGAGCGACGCCGCTGCGGCTCGACCACCGTCGCTTGCGCGCGTGGCGGCGCAGCGGGTGCCGGCCTCGGCGCCGCGACCGTGGCCACCGGTGGCGGAGGCGGAGGCGGTGGTGGTGCGCCGACGTTCGTGATCAGCGTGGGCTCTGCGGCGATCGTGTATCGCGGCACCTGCACGGACGCTGGAGCGGGCGTGACGCGCATCGTCGCTTCGCCATCGAACGGCAACGCCACCGTTTTCATCGATGCAGGATCAGGCAGCTGCGCTTCGACTTCTTCCAGCGCGCGCGCAAAATCGGCAGCCGTCGCGAACCGCTCGTTGCGATTGCGCGCCATCGCTTTCCGCAGCACCGCCTGCAACTGCGGCAAAGCCGGCAGATTCACCTCGGCCACCGGCGCTTCCGTCGAATGATGAATGTAGTACTGATGCGGCGACGTCGCCTCGAACGGCGGCCGGCCGGTGAGCATCTCGTACAACACCATGGCCAGCGAATAGAGATCGGCGCGGCCGTCGATCTTCTCGCCCTCTTTCAAGAAGCCGAGATGCTCCGGCGACGCGTAGCGCAGCTTGCCGACGAAGATGCCGGTCTGCGTCGAAGAGACTTCGTTGGCGTCGTCGAGCTTCGCGACGCCGAGGTCGATGATCTTCACGCTGTCGCCGGTGGTGAGCATCAGGTTCTCGGGACTGATGTCGCGATGAACGATGCCCGCGCGATGAATCGCTTCCAGTCCGTGCAGCGCCTGAACGGCAATGTGTACCGCGGCCCGCGGCGGCAGCGTCGTGCGCGAGCGGAGGCGTTGCGCAACGTTCTCGCCGTCGATGTACTCCCACACCATGTAATGCGAGCCGTCCGGCAGCGCCGAAAAATCGTGCAGCGTGGCGACGTTCGGATGCTGCACTTTCGTCGCCGCACGCGCTTCGCGAAGAAAGCGATCGTGCGCATCGCGCGATTCGCTGATCTGCGCGCGAATCACCTTCACGACGCGGATCGCGCCGAGAAACGTGTGCTCGACCTTGAACACCTCACCCATTCCGCCGGCGCCGAGCCGCTGGAGGATCCGGTACTTGCCATCGATCGGCTCGGTCGCATAACGCCGCATGAAGTCGGTGATGCGCTCGCCACAATGCGGGCAGGCGCGCGCATTCGCGTCGAGAGCGGCGTTGCAGTTCGGGCACGTCACGGGTGGGATTGTAAGGCTGCGCCGGGCCGGAGCTTCAAGGCGCGAACACGAAGGCTCAAAGGCTCACAGGCTCAAAGGCTCAGAGTAGCTTTGCGCATGTGGGCGGTGGCGTGGCGAGAGCTTCGTCGCGAAAGACGAAAGGCTCGCAGGTGAGTGAACTCCTTTGAGCCTTTGAGCCTTTGAGCCTGCCCCGGGATCTTCGTCGCGAAAAAACGAAAGGCTCACAGAGGACCGAGCCCCTGTGAGCCTGTGAGCCTGCGACGCCTGCGTCGGTTACGGGACGATCTCGCCGTACGGCGTGATCTGCTCGCGAATCTTGCTCGCGTCGCCGGCGATGACGATCGTCAGCTTGGACGGGTCGATGTACGACTGCGCCATCCGCTGCAGATCGGCCGGCGTCGTCGCATAAATCCGCTGCACGTACGTCCGCAGGTAATCCTCGGTCAATCCATACAAATCGAGGAACGCCAGCTGATTGACGATGCCCGCGCGCGACGAATTGCGCAGCACGAACGAGCCGGCCAGGTAGTTCTGGATGCCCTGCAGCTCGGCCGCGGTGGGCGGCTCGTTCCGCAGCCGTTCGATCTCGCCGATGATCTCTTTGATCGACGGTCCGGTCACGTTCGTCGTCACGTCGGCTGTTTCGGCCCACGTGCCGGCGCCGAGGCGCGCGTTGATGGCGCTGCTGGGCGAATAGGTGTAGCCCTTCTGCTCGCGAATGTTGCTCGTGATGCGCGAGCCGAACGAGCCGCCGAGAAGCGAGTTCGTGACGACGAACGGAACGTAGTCGTTGCTCGCGGGCGTGATGGACGGCAGGCCGACGATCACCGTCGACTGCACGGAGCCCGGGCGGTCGATGAGGTAAATCGAGCGGCGGCTGGTGGGCGAGAGGCTCACCGTCGTCGCGGGATTGCCCGCCTTCCAATCGCCGAGCGCCGTGCGGATGGCGCGCTCCGCGGCGGCTTGATCGAAGACGCCGACGACGTAGATCGCCGCGCGCGCTGCGCCGAAGTTGCGATCGTAGAAGCCGCGCACCTGATCGAGCGTGTAGCCGCCGAGCATTTCGTTCGTCGGGAAGTAGCGGCCGTATGCGTGGTTCGGGAACGTGACGCTGGCGAACTTCTCCTGCGCGAGCGGCTGCGGCTGGCTGCGTTGGATGGCCAGGTTGCGCGCGAGATCGCCTTTCAGACGGTCGAGCTCCGCGGCCGGAAACTTCGGATTGCGCGCGACGTCGCCGATCAGCGCGATCGCGTCCGTGACGGATTCACTGAAGACGTCCGTGCCGATGTTGGTCTGGTTCATCCCGACGTTGACGTCGAGCGATCCACCCATCAGCGCCACCTGCCGCGCGATGTCTTCCGCAGACCGCGTGGCCGTGCCCTGCTGGATCATTTCGCCGGTCAGATCGGCGAGCCACGTTTCGTTCGCGGCTTCATCGACGTTGCCGGTTTGCAGCACCAGCCGCACCGAGGCTTTCGGCACGCTGCCGTACGGCACGAAGCGAACTTTCAGGCCGTTCGGCAGCGTCATCTTGCTGATCGGCGGAATCGAGAAATTCTTCGGCGTGCCGGGCGCCGGCGGCGTTTCTTTCGGCGGCTGCTGGGCGAGTGCGGCGGTCGTCGCGAGGACCGCCGCCGCGAATGTGAGCATCGTTCTGATTCGCATGGTTTCCTCCGGTTAGCTCTTCGGGACGACGGTCAGCACCGTGCGGTTCGTGGGACGCAGATACTCCTGCGCCGTGCGCTGGATGAGCTCCGGCGTCACGCGCGCGAACTCGTCCTCGATGTGGTTGATCTTCGTCGGGTCGTCGTCGAACAGCGCGAACGTAGCGAGCAGATTGGCGCGGCCGAAGCCAAAGAGTCCTTCGATTTCGTCGTACAGCGCGGAGCGCATCTTCACGCGCGCGCGCTCGATCGTCGCGGCATCGACGCGCTCGTTCTGCAGCCTCGCCACATCGGCATCGAGCGCTTTGATGATGTCGTCCGCGCTCTTGTCTTTGTCGTGGAAGAGCCAGACCTGATAGAGCGTCGGGCCGTTGATGTCGAACATCGAGCCGAGCGGATTCATCGACGACGAAACGTCGCCGGTCAGGCCGCGCGTCTGCACGAGATCCTGATAGAGCCAGGAGTCTTTTCCGGAGGCGAGGATCTGATCGATGATCCCCATCGCGTAGTACTCCGGCGAATTCTTGGCCGGTGCGTGGTAGCCGATGGCGAGCGCCGGACGCTGCGCTTTCTCGTCGACTTTCTGCGCGCGCTTTTCTTCGGTCTGCCGCGGCTCGGTGATGTCCGATTTCGCGGGCTGCGGCTGCGACGAGATATTGGCGAAGTACTGCTTCACCCACGCCATCGCCTGCGCCGGCTCGAAGTCGCCGGTGATGGCCATGGCCGCGTTGTTCGGCGCGTAGTAGGTCTTGAAGAAGCTCGACGCATCTTCGAGCGTCGCCGCATCGAGATCGGTGAGATCGCCGTAGAAGTTGTGTGCGTTGTACCAGTTCGTGTTCGCGTACTGCGGCATGTCCAGCCAGGGGAACCCGCCGTACGGGCGGTTCAGCACGTTGACGCGCACTTCGTTCTTCACGACTTCCTGCTGGTTCTTCAGGTTTTCGCCGGTGATGGCGAGACCGCGCATGCGATCGCCTTCGGCCCAGAGCACCGTCTGCAGCGTGTGCGCGGGAACGATTTCGAAGTAGTTCGTGAAATCGAAGCGCGTCGAGCCGTTCAGCGTTCCGCCGTTCGACTGCACGAGCTGGATGAACTGCATCTTGCCGAGGTTCGAGGAGCCTTGAAACATGAGGTGTTCGAAGAGATGCGCGAAGCCGGTGCGGTCGCGCGGCTCGATGCGGAAGCCTATGCCGTAGTAGACCGCGACGGTGACGGTGGGCGCGGTGTGATCCGGCGAGAGGACGACTTTCAGGCCGTTGTCGAGCTTGTGGTACTCGACCGGCACTTCGAACTTCGCGGGTACGGCGCGTGTGGCCGCGGGAGTGTTGGTGGTTTGTGCGACAGGTGTTTGTGTGGCTTCCGTAGTGGCGGGGGGGGCAGCCGGTGGCGGCGTCGAGGTCGCGCACGCGGTGGCAAAGAGCGCGGCGGCGACAACCGGGCGAAGCAATGACTTCATCGCTTTCCTCCTTTTCGATTCAGCGGAGGCGAATCGTATCGAAAAGGATGCCTGCGTGCAGGTCTTCGGCGCAGCGCGCTGAACCGTTGGAGCGG